>QKFI01000128.1 GCA_003251455.1 Tolumonas sp. | reverse complement strand
GGATTTCCGGTCACAATCGTCCGCCCCTCACAAACTTACAGTCATGAAAAATTCCCGTTAAGTGTGAAAGGTAAAAGTTACTGGTCTGTCATCAACCGCATTTTGAATGATAAGCCAGTGATTGTTCACGGAGATGGAACATCGACCTGGGTTTCTATGCACAGCGATGACTTTGCTCGTTTTTTTGTGCCATTGGTCGGTAACACCGACGCGATTGGCGAGATTTACCACATCACAAGCGATGAGGCTCTTACATGGAATATGATATACGAAGAGATCGGAAGACAACTGAAGCATCCCGTCAAAATCGTTCACATCACGACGGATCAGCTGATTCAAAGTAAACAATATGACTTTAAAATGTCGATCCAGGGAGATAAGCAATATTCGGTATTTTTTGATTTACAGAAAATCCATGATGTCGCGCCTAATGTTCAATGTGAAATTACACTGGCAGATGGTTTATCTCGTTATCTGGCATATATGGAACAGCACCCTGAACTCAAAGTCGCAGATCCCGAGTTTGATATCTGGTGTGACAATGTCATTGAACGAGGTTTGATCGTATGAACTTCACAACTTTTCTGATTGGTTATGGCGATCAACACAATCATGGTCGGGGTATTTACTTCGTATCAGCCAGCGAAAATCATCTTCAGGCCGATCTGGTTTTTAAGTGTTCAGAAAAACCAGGTGCATTGATTCAAATCGATAATCAGCTTCTGGTTTCTTATCAAGGAGAAAAAGGAACCGGAATTTATGCTTTTCACATCAGTGAGGAAAATACGCTGATTCTGAATAAACAGTTTGAGCTTCCCTACTTCATCACCGCATTCGCACGATCCAATATGCAAAATATGTTACTGGGATCCTCGTTTTATGACGGCGTTGATGTGTTGCTACGTCTCACTGATGAAATTGAAGTGATTGATGTAAAAGCTCACCAACATAGACATCGTAGCGAAGACAAAAGGCAAACAGCAGCACATCCGCATCATATTGGCATGATACCAAATACTAACCTGATTTATTCAGTGGATATGGGCGCAGATTTTGTCAGTTTATATGCACTCACAGACCAAGGATTTACCCTAAAGAATGACTTGCTGATTGATGCACCTCTCGGTGATGGCCCTCGGATCATGCGTATTCGTAAAGATGGTCGGTTTGCCTATTTGCTGAGTGAAATCAGCAACACCGTCCGTGTTTTTGCCATCACTGCTGATATTGAAACGCAAGGCATCCATTTTACTGAAATCCAGCGACTATCAACATTGTCTCCAGATACCACAGTTAGTAATAGCCCAGCCGCTTGTGTCATGACCGACGATGAAAAGTATCTTGTGATTTCAAATCGTGGAGAAAACAGCTTAGTCCTATTCAGCATCAATGCTGAAAACGGTCATCTGAAGGAATGTGATCGAATTCGTACCGCCGCGACACCACGTGATGTTTTGCTTTCTGGCGCACAAGTTTTAGTTGCAGCACAAACTGCCAACACGCTGCAATTATTGAGCATCGATCGTGATCATCATCGTTTCACTGAATACGACAGCACAACCGCAATCAACCCGGTTGCTTTTATAATTCAATGAAATAACCAGCGGGATTAAAAATGGCTCCAAAAAATTCTTATTGGAGCCATGAATAAAAATAATACGTTGGCGTTCATGGAAATCCCAAAGCGTATTCAGTATTGAATCAGGCCGGTTTAATGTTCTGATTCATTCTGAAAAAGTTAGTAGGGTCATATTTTTTCTTAATTTCCTGAAGACGCGCAAAAGTTGGACCATAGGCTGATTCTATACGTGCAGACTCATCCAGTGTGAGGAAGTTCACATAAACACCACCACTCGCAAATGGCTTGGTTTCACTGAAAAAGTCGCGAGCCCACTGAATACAGTGCTGATCTTCTTCCGCGGTATCCCATCGACCATGTACATTTAACACATATTGAGCATCCCGACATGAGTACGCCATTGCTTCGGGAGCGGGCTTCGCGGTCGCACAACCAATTGATGCAATGAAGATCTCACACTGAGAGGAAGGCAATGTACCTGCGTATTTAATGACAGAGTCAATAGCGCCTTCGCTGAGCTGGGTAAAATTATGAGATTTCCAGTAGTTTCTTGCACCGGGCGTTAGCAGTGGGTCAAAGGCTTGCTGCCAGGCAGTGAATGGCTGAACACCAATGTGCTCACCGTAAGGCGTGCCAAAATTACGAAGCGGTGCAATGAGTTTTTCACCCTCAGAAGGGTCGCCCACATAACACAGTGCCAGAGCAATCATTTCTTTTCCGTGTACATCTTCAGGAAGGAATGGTAATGGAGGCGCTTTTCGAGCCACCATCCAGACACTTAGTTCAGCAGGGGCGGTTTGAGTGAACTGGCTAAATTGAGTAATGATGGATTTTGCTTGGTCGAATGGGAATACGATCAATCCACTAAGCACCTCTGGCCCGACGGGATGCAGTTGGAATTCAAACTGGGTAACAATACCAAAATTACCGCCACCACCACGAAGTCCCCAAAATAAATCTGTATTTTCCGTTTCGCTGGCATGCAACTTACGTCCATCAGCAGTAATGACTGTTGCCGAGATCAAACTATCGACAGTCATTCCATATTTGCGACTGATCCAACCAAACCCACCACCCAAAGTGAGACCAGCGATACCAGTGGTTGAATTTATACCAACCGGGGTTGCCAGACCATACTTCAGCGTCGCAGCATCGACATCACCTAAAGTACAACCGGGCCCAACAAAAGCACGTTGTGTATCCAGATCAAGTTCAACATGTTTCATGAGAGAGAGGTCAATCATCAGACCATCATCACAAATAGCATTACCTGCAATGTTATGCCCCCCACCGCGAACTGACACAAGCAGTTCGTTTTCCCGGGCGAAATTGACCGCTTTAACGACATCATCAGACGACTTGCAACGTGCGATCATACCGGGTTTACGGTCGATCATCGCGTTCCAAATTTGCCGAACCTCGTCATAAGTTGAATCAACCATCAAACTGATCTATAAAATCGTCAACGTTCAGATTTTCTATATTTTTCATACGATTTTCCTCATATGTATTACATGAGTAATCGCGAACATGGAATTGTGAAAATTCAAGCTACGTTCAGAATACTCATCATAAAACAAAGGTTTATCACCAATGTTATAAGTTGGAACTGAACAGTTTCTACCGTGTAATTAGAATGATTAGCATTTAGCTTAGTATATAAAAAAGAGCTCGTACAATCGCGTTGAGGCGCTAATCATTTCTAGTGGATCGATTAAAAAAGCATCAATCGTTGATGCAAAACGCTCACAAATCAGTGCGTATAGAAATTGGTGTGCTCAAAAATATGGGGCCAGAAATAAAGGTCATCTGCTTGATCAATGTAAAGGCGTCACACGACATATTGCAACCACAGTGCCCGGGTTTCCGGCTGCACTTGAGGTAGCGAGAAATTCGGACTTAATCGCTTTAGTACCCGCGTCTTTTTTGCTGAATGAACCATTGAATTCTGACAACGCGAGTTTGTGGTCTTTTGAACTGCCAGTTCGTACTGAGGATATTACGATTTCGATGATGTGGCACCCTCGCCTGCAAACAGATTCCGCCCATATCTGGCTAAGGGAACAAGTAGAAAAAGTCTGTCAGGAAGCCATGGAAAAGCGTTGGTTTTAATGCATCTCCAATTTCAATCACCCATAAACTACACTTAAAGTGTCTATGTACCTTCTTTTGAATCGTATGAAGGCTGATATAGAAACGCGAGGGCTTG
>QKFI01000320.1 GCA_003251455.1 Tolumonas sp. | reverse complement strand
GGGCAAATAATAATTGACATATTGGTTCCTCTGCAATACCTTTTGCGATATTGGTATTTTAAAGGAACCAATCAGAAGGAATCTGAGATGAAAATAGCTGCCATTGATGTTGATGTTCAGAAAACATTTACCCCACTGTGTCCACAAGAGCTTCCTGTACCGGAAGGTCATTTGATAGCGGATGCCCTGAATGAACAGGCATCATTGGCTGATTTTCGTGTCATGACGAAAGATGCGCATACACCACAGGCGCCTTGGGTGGTGAGTACCCATGGAGAGATGTTTCAGCCAGTTGGTTTGCCGGAAGCTGATATTACGTGGGTATCCCATGCAGTGCCGGGAACCGATGGTTTTGAGCTGATTTCAGGATTACCAGCACCGACAGAATATGATTTTATGGTGTTCAAAGGGGTTGAACCGACGCTACATCCGTATGGGGCCTGTTATCACGATCTTTCTGAAAAATGTTCCACCGGTTTAATCGAGTGGCTTCACCACAACCAAGTGACGCGAGTATTGGTTGGCGGGTTAGCTCTCGATTACTGTGTGAAAAATACCGCACTGCAATTAAAAAAAGCCGGGTTTGATGTCTTCGTCAATAAAGCTGCCAGCAGAGGCATTGCTTCAGCGACGATTCAGGAAGCCGTTGAAGAAATGCTGCAATTGGGGATCAAGCTTGCAGAAGACTGTGCTCATCTTCGCCAATTGCTGAAAGCGTAACAAGTTGTTGAGGGCGTTCGTATGTTCGGGAAAACCTGTGTCCGGAGTTTGATTGATACTGATTTTTACAAACTCACTATGCAGCAGGCTTATTTACATCAGATCCCAAATGCAGAAAGCGTTTGGGAGTTCCATTGTCGTACTGATGAAGATCTGACACCTTATGTGGGGCAGCTTCGTGAACAGCTGGATGCGTTGAGTGAGTTATATGTAACAGAGGATCAAATCGATTATCTACGACACCGGGCACCTTATCTGAGAGACGATTATCTGGCCTTCTTACGGTTATTTCGTTTTAACCTGTCGCAAGTTCAGGTGAGCGCTGCAAACAACAGTTTGTCTATCCGGGTGCAAGGCCCGCAGTTGCATGTATCGCCGTTCGAAATTCCGGTGATGGCAACCGTCAGCGAACTGCGGAATCGAGTCCGTTATCCGACGCTCAATGAAGAACAAATCCGCAAAAGTACTTTCAATAAAATCAGACAACTGGAACGACTCGGGGATTCAGTTGATTTAAGTGATTTCCGCTTCTTTGACTTTGGTACTCGACGTCGCTTTAGTTATGATGCGCATTATATTGTTGTGGATATGCTGAAACACGCGTTACCGCAGCAGTTTGGTGGTACCAGTAACCCGCATTTAGCACGTGAATTACAGTTGCCATTTATGGGTACGATGGCCCACGAATGGCTGCAAACCCATCAAGGGTTGAATTATCGTCTGGTCGATAGCCAGAAAGCTGCGCTTGAGAATTGGGTGCGTGAATACCGGGGCGATTTAGGTATTGCGCTGACAGACGTGATTAGCGTCGATGCTTTCTGCCGCGATCTGGATCGTTATTTTGCCAAGTTGTATGACGGTTTCCGTCATGACAGTGGGGATCCGATTGTCTGGGGCGAAAAAATCGTTCGCCGGTTGGAAGAACTGCGGGTCGATCCATCGCGGAAAACGCTGGTGTTCTCGGATGGTCTCGATTTTGAGCGTGCCGTACACATCTACAAACACTTTAAAGGCCGGGTTCAAACCTCATTTGGAATCGGTACTTGGTTGATGGCGGATTTTGACATCAATACGCCGCTGAATATTGTAATGAAAATGATCAGTCTGGGTGGTCAGCCTGTGGCGAAAATTTCAGATAGCCCGGGAAAAACTATGTGTCACGACAGAGCATTTCTGACTTATTTAATGGAAGTTTTTGCCGTGGATGCTGGCGTACGTGAACAGGTACTGCTGGGAGCCGGCTAGGAGTAGAACAAATCATGCGTCAAACATTGACGATTGCAACAGCCAGTATCAATACAACCCCGCTGGACTTGGAAGGGAACTTCGCGCTTATTCAATCTGCTGTTCACGATGCTGTAAAACAAGAAGCAGATTTGTTGTTATTTCCTGAGCTGGCACTGACCGGCTATGGCTGTGAGGACATGTTCTTTGCGGCCGATTGGGTGAGTGAAATTCCATCTTATCTGGTGAAAATTGCAGAATCGCTGCCTTCCTCAATGATGGTTGCAGTCGGCTTCCCGTTACTGATCAATGGTGGTCAGGTTTTCAACGCGGTTGCATTGCTTAGCCAGTATCAAGTTCATGGGGTTGTCTGCAAACAGCATCTGGCCCGAAATGGTATTCACTATGAGCCTCGCTGGTTTACACCGTGGCCTGCTGGCGAAATCATGACGATCGACATTGGTGGACAGGTGGTTCCTGTCGGTGATGTGGTGTTTGATGTGGAAGGTATCCGGATCGGATTTGAGATCTGTGAAGATTCTTGGGTTGCTTCACGTCCGGGCCGTAGTCTGTATGAACGTCAGGTTGATGTGATCCTGAATCCTTCTGCCAGCCATTTCGCATTGGGGAAACAAAAAACTCGCCGCCAGTTTGTCTGTGAAGGGTCTCGCGCTTACGGTGCCGTCTATGTCTATACCAACCTGTTGGGCTGTGAGGCCGGGCGCGCGGTTTATGACGGTGATGCGATGATCGCCAGCAATGGTGAGCTGGTCATGAGTTCTGAGCGGCTGAGTTTTGCACCTTGTTGTGTGCATGCAGCAACCGTTGATATTAATTTGAACCGTGCACAGCGACTGATTAGCAGTCAGCGTCTGCAACCCGCAGAACAACAAGGCATCTTCAATGTTTCATTTAACTGGTCGGCTGAAAATTATCACCGACTGTTGTCTCCGCAGACATTCTTTGCTGATGAAGATCCGCATGCAGCTGCTTGCCGTGCAATTGCGTTAGGACTGTGGGACTGGCAACGGAAAACCTATACCTCTGGCTATGCGTTAAGCTTGAGTGGCGGAGCTGACTCAGCTTTGTGTGGCACGATGGTCTGGTTCACGATGGTCTGGTTTGCACAGGTGCAGGCTGCATTAACGTTGGGAGAAGAAGAATATCGCCATATTCTCTCGCAAGGTCGTATTCAGGTAATTCCTCGCGCCGAGAAATCATTACTGGATTGGATCCGTCAGGATGTGATGCCTAACGTGTTAACAACCGTTTATCAAGGGTCTGCACATAGCGGTTCTGTAACACGCAATGCCGCTTCTGGGCTGGCACTCGCGATGGGCGCTCAGCATCACGACTGGTCAATTGCGGAACTCGTAACTGGTTATCTGAAACTGGTGAATGACTTAACACCGGATAACCCAATGACGTGGGAGCGGGATGATCTGGCGTTGCAAAATATTCAGGCACGGGTTCGTTCGCCGGGCATCTGGCTGATTGCAAACCGCCAGAACAAATTGCTGATGGCGACGTCTAATCTGTCTGAGGCGAGTGTTGGTTACTGCACGATGGACGGCGATACCTCTGGCGTATTGTCGCCGATTGGTGGTGTCAGTAAATCTCGCGTACTGAAGATCAACCGTTACATTATGGAAGAAGGGATCCCGTTACAGGATAGCCCTGATCTGCCTCGCTTGATCCTCCCTGAAATGGATGCGATCGTGAATCAGGCACCAACGGCAGAATTACGCCCGGTTGAACAAACCGATGAAGCGGATTTGATGCCGTATCCAGTGATGGATGAGATCCGCCGGATCAACCAAACCCAGAACGTAACCCCGAAAGGTGTTTTGCAGGTGTTATTGCGTGGTGAGTTTGCGCAGACCTATACGAAAGATCAGCTGGTTGGCTGGCTGAAACGTTACTTTGGGTTGTATTGCCGTAATCAATGGAAACGCGAACGTATCGCGGCCAGTTTCCATATTGAAGCGGAC
>QKFI01000160.1 GCA_003251455.1 Tolumonas sp. | reverse complement strand
TGCAGCGTTCTGACGCACTTCTTTTTGCAAGTCATTCATCGACATGCTCATGTAATCGGTGGCTTTGGCTGCGTCATATGACACAGCTTTTATCGCTGGCACCATCATGCTGTAGGTTTTAACTGCGCCTGCAGCTGCATGTTGTTTATCGATATAACTATTCCAGCCATCCCACGAACTGGTAGCATCACCAAACTCTTTCAGCGCCTTCTCTGAACTGCTGATTGATTTGTTTAAATCATCATGTCCGGATTTCATTGAGCTAGTCGCATCGCCAGCTTTACTAACACCCGATGAAGCAGAACCAGCTGCAGCCCCCATCGATTTCAAAGCATTTGCAGTAATCAGTGACTCACCACCGACCGTTGATAATCGTGTTTTAAGCGCATCCAATTGCTCGGTTAACCCTAGAGCAGCAGCCTGACTATCCAAGAGCGCAGGAGGCAATGAACCTGATGCTTGCGCTGCCGTAACTGATGCCTCTGCATATTTAAGGAAGGCTTCTTGTTGTTGCGAAAGAGATGAATCTCCAGAGGACGATATTTTGCTGTATGCAGCCTCTGCTTTATCTGCCAGTTCTTGTAAATGAGCAGCACTCTGCATACCCAATTCTTTATATGCTGTTTCGGTTTCGTTAGCTGCATTCGTGTTTTTATTTTGAGCATTCACCAATCGTTCAATCTGCTGGTTTAGCTGACCGACTTTTGTTTGGTACTTATCAAGTCCTGATGTGCTATAAGCCTGTTGTGCGGCCTCTCGTTGCTGTTTCAGTAAATTAATTTGCTGTTCCGTATAGGCTGAATTTGTTTTTGCCAGCTCTCCGGTCTTATCGGCGGCTGCTCCTAATGCCGCAATATAATCATCCCCAACTAATTTCCCCTGGGAATGCAGGTTGTCCATCTTCCCAATCAAGGCATCGATTTCAGACTGGTTCTTTGCACTATCAAACGCTTTTGTCAGATAAGCAGAAATAGCAGGGCCAGTGATACTGGTCGCTTGTTCCATCTGTTGCAGACCATTGACGAACGTTTGAACCGTCGTACCAACACGACCGGAAATTTGTTCAAAATCCAAACCAGCAGTTTTGAATACATTCCCCAAAGACGAATTCGCTAACCCTTCAGCCTCTGATTTTGCCTTCTGAATATCGTTAACGTAGTCATTTAGTGACTTGCTGGCTAATGCCAAGTGTTGCTGTTCGCCAGCGGCTAGATCTGCAAATGCCTGACGCATCGCAGCGGTATCAGATTGAGTTTGTTGTTTTTGCTCACTAGATAAATTCCCTGTGCGCTCCAATGCTGCATTAACACTTATTTGACCGGCGATATAATTCTTATTTCCTTCCAGCGCCTGTTTGTATCGTTCACGATCAGCATCACTCATCGCAGCAATAGCATCTGCAGACTGATATTGTAGATCTGCATACTGGCCGTTCTGCGCCATCAGTTGCTGGCCTTGCTGGATCAACTGCTGATTAAATTCCCGTTCACGTTCAGCGTTGCGGTTCTTAATATCCTGACCTTCGGTCAGATCAAAAGTTGCTTTGGCTAAATCTAACGCCAGTTTAGTCGCGCCGGCCAATGCAACCCCGACCGCTACAATCGGGTTACTCAGTGCAGCAATTGCAGGGGATGACGTTGCAATGGATGCACTGACATTCTTCCAGCTGGCAGCAAACTGCAGTGTCTGAGCCGTCCAGTTAGCAATTTTCAGCGTTGCCCATGCCTGACCAACCGTGATGATTTGGCTTTTCCAGTCGGATAACGTCGTAAAAAATTGTTTGATTGCTTCACCGGCAGAAATGATCCCATCTGAGATGTCCTGAGCCCACTTCTTGAGTGTTCCATCTTCCATTAACCGATTGAATTCAGCATTCAAATTACTTAGCTGCTGTTTTAACCAATCTAACGACCCACTACTGGCAACCATTCGATAGAAGGTTTCAAGATTATCCCTAGCATTGGAAATTAACCCTGATAAAAGACTCATATTGTCAGCAGCTGCACCAGCAGACTCTTGAGCCATTTCATTCATCAAACCACGGATCACATCACGGCCCAACTGACCGGATTCAGAAAGTTTTTGCAGCTCTTGAGTATTCTTACCTGTGACCTTTTCGAGCATTTCCCAAACTGGAACCCCACGCTCGATCAACTGCAAAATTTCCTCCCCCTGCAGTTTTTGTTTTGCCCAAGCCTGACCCAATGCAAGAGAAACACCCTGAACCTCTTCGAAACCGCCACCGAGCTTATATGCCTGGTCAACCACTCCCTGCATCGAGCCATCCATTGGATCGAGGCCAAATGCTTTCAGTCGCACGAAGACCTGAGTGACTTCATCCAGTTGCAGCGGCGTATTTTTCGCAAAACTTTGTATCCAACTGGTCGCCTGCTCACCACCAGAAATAGAGCCCATGACAGCTTTTAGCTGAACAGACAATCTTTCTGCCTGATCACCGCTGCTGAACATGGAAATTAGTTGGTCTTTCAGAGTTTGCACGCCCAAATACGTGCCTATCAGCGCAGAAATCCGGCCTGCAAGGCTGCCTACCTGCGTTCCGAAACTAACTGATTTATCTCCAGCAAGCCCAAAATCACTGGCTAGCTTTGAAACACGGTTAGTGGTCTGGGTTATTTCGCGTTGAAGTCTGTTTTGCTCAGACGCCAAGCGATTGGTATCGACACCAGATTCTTTGAGAGAAACAGATAATTTGGTGTAAGTAGCAGCCTGGCTAATTAACTGACGTTCGAGTTGTTTTACTTCGCCAGCGAGCAGACGTTCCCGCTCGGCAAATGTCGCAGCGTCTGTAGTTGATGATGATTGAGATTTTCTATGTTGCTCTAACTTATCTCTCGATAGAGCTGTTGCCAGCTCTAACTGAGTCAGAGACTCTTTAGCCTGGTTAAACTGATTGATTAAATCGCGCTGGTTCGCCAGCTCCTGCATTTTTGTTGCAAGTGCTTGCGTTTCCTTTTCGACTTCATTGGAAACCGGACCAATCGTTTCAATCTCATTGGCTAATGCAGAAATGTCTTCGCGACCAGTGGTCTTGGCTGCGATCTCAAGGGCTAGTTTTAAATCCTGGGCGCTCATAAACAACTCGTTAAACGGGGTTTACCACCAATTTAAAGAGTGTTTAAACCGGGTTGGGTTTATGGCTGATAGCACATAAAAAAGCCCCGCTTGATG
>QKFI01000149.1 GCA_003251455.1 Tolumonas sp. | reverse complement strand
TTCTGGAGTGATTAATCCACCAAATAAAAAAGCCACTGAATGTGGCTTTTTTATTGAATATATTGCTACATCAAACTTCGCATGCAACTGGCGTTTCAATTGGTCGTTCAATACCTAAAAGACCACACATGCGATTCTCGTCCTTAACCAGATCGGCGAGCGTAAACTCAGACAAAACACCGAGAAATGCCCGCATTGCTTTACGCATAATAGACTGGAAACGACAACCAGGTTCGAGTCTACAGCCTTCCCGCGTACAATCCAGCAGACAGGAAACATTTTCCATATCAGAAATCAGATCGCGTAGATTAATATCGTGACTTGGTCGAGCAAGACGGATACCGCCATGTTTACCACGAATCGTTTCGATATAGCCCTTAATACCTAGCTGGTGAACAATTTTCACCACATGATTTCGGGAGATAGTAAAACGCTCAGCCACTTCAGTGATGGTGGATAAATTATCCTCCGGTTGAAGCGCCAGGAACACTAAGGTCCGCAAGGCATAATCGGTGAATAAAGTTAGCTGCATATCATTCTCCCATTTTCACGTACCCTGCGAATGCAGTGATGCATGAAGAAATATTTCCAATCCATCTAATGATACAATGCTGTTGGCTGTGACTTTTTTATAAAAGATCAATTTTTATCGACTTTTTGACGGTAAAATGCAGCATCAATCACTGATGAAGATATCGCCCGTCAATAGAGGCTCGTTTTTTTATGCTACATATCGCCTTATACGAACCAGAAATCCCTCCCAATACCGGCAACATTATTCGTCTTTGTGCTAATACCGGCTATTTTTTACATTTGATCGAACCACTGGGTTTTAATTGGGACGATAAGCGACTTCGCCGGGCAGGACTGGATTATCACGAATTTGCCAATATTAAAAAATATCCGGATTTCGCGACATTCCTATCTGCAATGGGTGATAAGCGAATCTTTGCGTGCACAACGAAAGGTAAAGCATACCCTTCCGATGCAGGTTTTCAGGCAGGAGATGTACTCTTATTCGGTCCGGAAACTCGGGGCTTACCAATGAACATCATTGAAAGTTTACCGGAAGCACAACGACTACGGATCCCTATGTTGCCGCAAAGTAGAAGCATGAATTTATCAAATGCTGTAGCCGTTTTTGTCTATGAAAGTTGGCGGCAATTAGGGTTTGAAGGGGCTATATAGAAAAAAGAACAGCGATTGCTGTTCTTTTTATTTGGCTTACATCCAGTTATTGTTCCGCACGATACCAACGGCTAAACCTTCAATCGTGAGCTGTTCCTCGGTTAAATCGACAATAATCGGATCTAGCTCTTCATTTTCAGGCAACAAGTGGACGATATGATCTTTTCTCTCGAATCGTTTGACGGTGACTTCGTCATCACCCACCCGAGCGACAACAACCTGACCATTTCTAGCCTGATCCGTTTTGTGAACCGCTAATAAATCACCATCTAGAATACCGATGTTTTTCATACTCATCCCGTGTACACGGAGCAAGAAATCGGCTTGGGGATGAAACAAAGAGCCATCAATCTGATAACGGCCTTCAATATGTTCCTGCGCAAGGATGGGTTCACCGGCAGCAACCTGCCCGATCAATGGCAGACCAGCCTCTTCTTCTTCGGCCTCATCTAGAAGCTGAATCCCCCGGGAAGTACCCGGCATCATCCGAATAACGCCTTTTCTGGCTAATGCTTTCAGGTGCTCTTCAGCTGCATTGGCTGATTTAAATCCTAACTCTGAAGCAATTTCAGCACGTGTAGGTGGCATACCTGTTTGTTGAACAGCAGCACGGATAAGTGAGAGGACTTCAGCCTGACGGGGTGTTAATTGCTTCATTGCGTTTGCCTGTGTTTTTATACAGATAACTGTGAGTATATACAGTTATCTGACATAAGCAAAGCCTATGAATTTTCATTGAAACCATTTATCACACAGCAGACCGATAAATATAAACATGCCAACCAAGTTATTATTCATAAAGGCACGAAAACAAGCGGTTCGTTCTCGGTATCGGATCAGCCATTGTTGGTACACAAATAAAATACCGGCGATCAATAGGCTGGAAAAATAAATCATGGTGGCATTGTTCAGCCAACCAATTACCCCTAACAGAAATAGCGTAATGATCTGCAGGCAAGCAATATAGAGTTTATCGTGTTGACCAAATAGAATCGCTGTCGATTTCACGCCAATCCTCAAGTCATCATCACGATCGACCATGGCATACATCGTGTCATAAGCGATTGTCCATAAAAGATTCGCAGCAAATAACAACCAACACGTCAGAGATAATGACTCACTGACCGCAGCATAAGCCATCGGTATCGACCAAGAAAAAGCCATACCTAATACAAGCTGAGGAAGGTTTGTAACCCGCTTCATAAAGGGATAGATCGCTGCGAGCAAAATCCCGCCAACAGACAGATAAATCGTGAACTTGTTTAATTGCAAAACCAGCAAAAAAGCAATTAGTACCAGAAATCCGAAAAATAACAACGCATTAAACGTCGTGACTCTACCTGATGGCAAAGGGCGAGCACTAGTCCGTTTCACATGTCCATCAAAATGCCGATCTGCGAAGTCGTTGATGACACACCCCGCCGAGCGCATAACAAATACACCTAATGTAAAAATCAGGAGCAATGAAAAAGATGGAAATCCATCTGCAGCCAGCCACAACGCCCAAAATGTAGGCCAAAGAAGAAGCAATGAACCAATTGGTTTATCCAAGCGAGCGAGTTGCCAATAAGGCTGCCAGGGTGTCGGCAACGCGAACATCATAATGACACTCCATAGAGAGGATGCTTTGGTAAAAATATTTCCGTTAACTTTAAAACAGCCGAATGATATTGAATTTCACACCGGCGCCCCCACAGATGCGGCGGAATTGTATCTGCACACCATTTTGCAAGCCAATCCATCAAATAGGAACTTTGAGTAAAATCTGCAATTTCAAAAACACGATATGGCGCGCTATTATCGGAAAATAATAACTCACCCAATGGTTTCTCAGACCAGTCTAATAATGACTTTTCTTGCATCAATGCATCTTGACTCACCTCGGTTAATCCTAAGACGAGAGGCTTGTCATCATCACATAACAACACCTGCCGATTTGCAGACGGCTCCGTATTGGTCACCGTTGTCGAAAATTTCCAACCGTCTGTAAGCAAGCAAACATGGAATCCGGGCGCTATTTTTTGCAATTTACGCGTGAGTGAATCACTATCTGTGAGCCAGTCAAATTCTATTTGATTGAGGGTAAACGCATTTATCGGTTGCCAAATGAAATCGCTCAACCTTGCCAGATCGAGGGATAAATCAGTATTACGGATATGAATGCTTGATAGTCCAGAATTTGACTTAAACAATTGATTCATGAAGATTACTTTTCGCTTATTTTTCTTGGTTCCAGAAATTATCAATAATTACATCACCACAAACAATGAAATGGAGCATATCCAAATCAAGGTTAAGCTCATGGTGAATAACACTGGAGATCTTGCCCTGTTTACTAAACATGAATCTCTAGTCAAAGATACTATCAATGACATTCTAGGTCAGGAAACTGTTGAGCAAATTCATTCCTTGGTGGGTTGCGACCGGATCTGTGAGGAATACCAAAAGCAAATCAGGTCGGCGTTTACACCTTGCGCTCTCGCCAGCCCTGCACCAATCCAATCATCAAACCGCCCAAATGAGCTAAATTAGCGGCATGCAGCCCAAACAGTCCTGTAAATCCAAAAATTAACCACCCGATCACAAAAATAAATAAACCATCGGTGACTGATTTAGATGTACCTGATTCCTGCGACCTTTCCTTCAACCATAAATAACCTAGCAAGCTGTAAGTGATACCTGATAAGCCACCGAATGCCGGACCGACGAACATCGCTTGTAAGATATTGGGAATAATGCCCGCCGCAAAAAACAAGATAATTAGTTTTGTGCTGCCATAGCGTTGCTCCATTCTGGATGCCAGATACCACCACCAGGCCAGATTGAAAATCAAATGCAACCAGGAGAAATGAAGGAATACCGGAGTTATTAATCGCCACAGTTGTCCACCATCCCAAGGCCAGGTAAATAACAACCAGGATATGGAGGCAGGAAATATACTCTGGATGATAAACAGCACCAGACAACCCACGAAGATACAAAGCATGAAAGGTTGGATCTGGAAAAAGAGTTCGGTGAATAACCCGTCTTTTGTTAAGCCGAATTTAGCTGGTTGACTATTCACCCAAGATGCCTCTCGATAACGAGGATGGTTTGGCTCACGAAGAAAACGCGCGACCTCATCCTGCGCGAGTTGCTGTCGCCCTTCATCCAGTAAGAGGATGACATAACCAGCATCTGTCATATCGACCCGGCAATCAATCCCTCGACTGCTCAGATAATCAGTTAACATCTGAGCAGGCTCAGATGCCTGGAATTCAATCAGTCGCATCATGAACCAGACACAACAGGAAATGCCAGTTTCCAGCTTTCAAAACCACCATCGATGCTATAGACCACTTCATATCCAAGACTGCTCAGATAATTGGCAACACCTTGGCTGCTATTTCCGTGATAGCACATAACTAATACAGGTTTATCTTTCGGGGTATCGTCTATGAACTCAGGTAAATTACCATTCGTCAGATGAAATGCGTTTTCAACATGACCAGCGAAGAAAGAGTTAGGATCGCGGATATCAACAAGACAAACATCTTGCTTCAACAGTTCAGCAGCCTGAACACAAGAAATACGGGTAAACTGTGACATGATGCGCTCCGATAAGAAACCTCGAAACAGTTTACCCGATTGTTAAGAAAAAGTTTGGTATTTGAAAAAATTAACCACCAAGGTATGCATTACGAACAGCAGGATTCGACAATAAAGCCTCACCCGTGTCTTCCAAAACGATACGTCCTGTTTCCAGCACATAACCACGGTCAGCCAATTTCAAAGCTTGGTTGGCATTTTGTTCCACGAGGAAAATTGTCATACCACGGCTACGCAACTCTTCGATAATGTCAAAGATCTGCTGAATAACCAGCGGTGCTAATCCTAATGATGGCTCATCGAGGAACAACAACCGAGGTTTACTCATCAATGCACGACCAATCGCCAGCATCTGTTGTTCACCACCCGACATCGTACCTGCACGTTGACTAATACGTTCTTTCAGACGTGGGAACAATGTGAAGACCTCTTCCATCAGGCTCGCTTTTTCATCTTTGTCATTCACAAAGAAAGCGCCCATGCTGAGGTTTTCTTCTACAGTCAGGCGAGAAAAAATACGACGACCTTCTGGCACAATCGCAATATCACCACGCATGATGGCTGAAGTTGTATCTCGGGTGATATCTCGACCTTCAAAAATAATCTGCCCGGATGATGGTTTTGGATCACCACAAATCGTCATCAGCAGAGTGGTTTTACCCGCGCCGTTTGCCCCAATCAAAGATACAATTTCGCCTTGATTGATGTGAACACTCACATCATTTAACGCCGCGATCTTACCGTAGTAAGTAGAGACATTTTTAATTTCTAACATCATCTTCTCCTACGACTCACCCAGATACGCTTTAATGACCGCAGGATTATCACGCACTTCCGCAGGTTTGCCGTCAGCCAATGGAGTCCCCTGATTTACAACATAAATATAATCAGAAATATCCATGACCAGTTTCATATCATGTTCAATCAATAACACTGACACATCAAAATCATCACGTAACTGGCGAATTAGATTGTTCAGATCTTCAGTTTCTTTTGGATTCAGACCAGCTGCTGGTTCATCCAGCATCAGAATTGTCGGCTTCGTGCACATACAACGCACGATCTCGAGACGACGTTGTTGTCCATAGGCCAGGTTACCCGCTGAACGGTTCGCTAAATCAGTCAAACCAATCGTATCCAGCCAGAATTTTGCCTGCTCCAGCGCTGCATCCTCTGCACTACGGAAAGCAGGCGTTTTCAGGAGACCAGCCAGAAAGTTATTGTTCAGGTGTTGGTGTTGTGCCACCAGCAGATTCTCTAACACGGTCATTTCTTTAAAGAGACGAACATGCTGGAAAGTACGAACAACCCCTTTCCGCGCAATCTCATGACCCGGCAGGCCCTGAATTTCTTCATCTTTAAAACGAATGGTACCGCTGGTTGGTTTATAGAAACCGGTCAGACAGTTGAACACCGTTGTTTTACCAGCACCATTTGGACCGATAATAGATACAATTTCTTTCTTTTTTAACTGCAGTTTTACGCCATTTACAGCTAACAGACCACCGAAGCGCATCGATAAGTCTGAAACGTCTAATAACTTATTCATTTTGGCAACTCCACATGCTGGCGAGTCATCGGCAACAGCCCCTGTGGACGCCACAACATCATGACAACCATTAATAATCCGAACATCAGCATCCGGTACTCATTGAACGCGCGAATCTCAGGTAAGACTGTCATGATAATCGCAGCCAGAATGACCCCGGCTAATGAACCCATACCACCTAACACTACAATCGCCAAAATGATCGCAGATTCCATAAAAGTGAATGATTCAGGACTAATAAAACCCTGACGTGCAGCAAAGAAGCTACCGGCAAAACCAGCAAATGCGGCACCGATCGAGAATGCCGACAGTTTGATCACGGTTGGATTTAACCCTAAAGAACGGCACGCAATTTCATCATCACGCAACGCTTCCCATGCACGGCCTAAAGGCATCCGTAACATGCGTTTGATCACCAAGATCGTGAATAAAACCAGAACCAATGCCATCAGGTACAGGAATACGATTTTGAGGTTTGCATCGTAATGCATACCAAAAAACTCATGGAAGGTTTGTCCACCTTGTTCTGCGCGGCGAGAGAATTCCAGACCGAATAAAGTTGGTTTTGGAATACCGGAAATACCATTTGGTCCACCAGTGATCGTTGTCAGGTTATTCAGCAGGATACGAAGAATCTCACCGAATCCTAATGTCACAATCGCCAGATAGTCACCACGTAAACGTAGTACTGGGAAACCCAACAGGAAACCAAATAGTGCCGACATCGCGCCAGCAATTGGCAATGACGCCCAGAAGGATAAACCAAAGTATTGATTCAATAACGCATAGGTATAAGCTCCGACCGCATAGAAGCCTACATAACCCAAATCCAGCAGACCAGCCAGGCCAACCTGAATATTCAGCCCTAAACCCAGCATCACATAGATCATGATCAATGTGGCCAAGTCCAGTACGCTTCTCGATGCCATAAATGCAAATGCAATCACCGCAAGAAGAATCAGTGCTTGCATCACGCGATAAAAATTCGGATTTGCATGCTGAGAAGGCAGGCTCAGTACCGGCACTTTTTCGCAGGTTGTCTGCCAACCAGCACCAATTTGATCCCGGAATAACTGGAATAAAAACACAATAACGGCAGCGGCCAAGACCATTCCGCCATTTTCTTTGAGACGATCAATAACCGTCAGGCCAACCCCTTCCATCTGTAACTGATAGCAGAACAGCCAGAAGCCAAGCACCAACGTCATACCGGCTGCACCAGCCGCATGTTTGAAATGCTTCATACTTTTTCAACCTCCGGACGACCCAGAATCCCTGTTGGCATCACCAGCAGGATCACAATCAGCAGACCAAAGGCTACAACGTCTTTATATTCAGAACTCAGATAAGCAGAAGTCATCGCTTCTGTTACGCCAAGAATCAAACCACCAATCATTGCGCCAGGAATTGAACCAATCCCCCCCAGCACGGCAGCCGTAAACGCTTTCAAACCGGCCATGAAACCAATGGATGGGTTAATAATGCCGTAATACAGACCAAGAAGGACCCCAGCGATAGAAGCAAGTGCGGCGCCGATCACAAAGGTCAACGCGATGACCGTATTCGTATCAATCCCTAATAAGTTCGCCATTTTGATGTCTTCAGCACACGCACGACAAGCACGGCCCATACGGGATTTAGAAATAAACTTCGTCAGTCCGTACATTGACACAAAAGTCATTACAAAAATGATTATCTGCATGTAAGACAACGTTGCTGCATGGCCTTCCGGACCAAAAGCAATACCACCCTGAACCAAAGCTGGCATAGCGATATCGCGAGAACCCTGCGCAAAACGGACAAGGTTTTGCAGGAAAATAGACATCCCGATCGCAGAAATCAAAGGAATCAATCGGTTACTACCACGCAGAGGACGATAAGCAACACGCTCGATACTCCAGCCGTAACAGCTAGTGATCAGGATCGAAACTATAAAAGCAGCGGTAATCAGTAAGACGGGGGTTTGAATTCCCATCATCATCAACGCTGTAATAATCATGAAGCCAACGTAGGAACCTATCATATAGATTTCACCGTGGGCAAAGTTGATCATACCGATGATGCCATACACCATGGTATAACCGATCGCTATCAGGGCGTACGTGCTCCCGATAGTCAGGCCATTCAGCAATTGCTGAATAAAATAAAAGAACTGTTCAACCATATTTCTTTCAGTCCTGAATGATCCGTGGATACCGGATCAGCGAGGAAATAACTCTTTTAGATAAACAAAAAGCAGGACTGCGATTCAGCCCCGCTTTTTTGTTCAGATTGATATTACTGCAGCGGAGAAGATGTACCGTCTGCATGCCATTGGTAAACACCAAAGCTGAAGTTTTTCAGATCGCCTTTATCTGACCACTCTAATGGTCCCATAACGGTATCCACTTTATGACCACGAAGGTAATCAGCAACAGCTTCTGGGTCTTCACCCGCATTCTCAATACCAGCACTCAAAGCCTGAACTGCTGCGTATGTTGTCCACACGAATGGACCTGAAGAATCTTTTTTCTGCTCTTTGAACGCGTCAACTAATTTCGCGTTGGCAGGGTCTTGGTCGTATTTTTTCAGCATGGTCACAAACATACCTTCTGATGCTTGACCAGCAATCGCAGAAATATCCTTGTTACCTACGCCTTCAGGACCCATGAATTTCGCTTTAAAGCCTTTTTCTGCAGACTGGCGCAGAATCAGACCTAATTCTGGGTGATAACCACCGTAATAAACGAAATCAACATTTTTATCTTTCAGTTTAGCAATCAATGCAGAAAAGTCTTTATCCCCTGCAGTGATACCTTCAAATGTCACAACATTTGCGCCATTTGCTTTCAATGTGTTGTAAACAGCGGTGGCAATACCTTCACCGTATTGTTTCTTATCGTGAATTACAGCAATCGTTTTTGGTTTAATCACTGAAGTGATGTAATTTGCTGCTGTTGGACCCTGGTCAC
The DNA here is from genome assembly GCA_003251455.1 of Tolumonas sp. Classification (GTDB taxonomy): domain Bacteria; phylum Pseudomonadota; class Gammaproteobacteria; order Enterobacterales; family Aeromonadaceae; genus Tolumonas. The sequence continues at coordinate 2,702 of QKFI01000149.1, read as the reverse complement.
TATCCAGACCTGTAGTACGGAAGACCAGTTTATAACCACGCTCAGTGATTTTTGGTGCAGTTGCAGCAGGTGTAATCATCAGAATACCTTCATCTTCATAAATATCAGATGATGGAAGTGTACTGTCGGAGCACAGATGACCAATCACGAATTGCACACCGTCATTTACGACTTTGTTTGCAACCGCAACCGCTTGTTTCGGATCACAAGAATCATCGTATTTGATAGCTTCTAATTTTTTACCTTTGATGCCACCCGCAGCATTGATTTGCTCGACGGCCATTACGCCACCCGTGAACTCCATATCGCCGTATTGAGCGACCGGACCAGTTACTGGACCAGCGATCCCTACTTTGATCGTATCTTCAGCCATTGCAGAAGAACCGAATAAAGCAGCTGAAATTGCAGTAGCAACAACCAGCTTCGACATTTTTTTCATGCAAACTCCCTCGTTATAAGGATGTGTAAATCCGTTTGGGTCTCTTAATGAGTTATCATTAATTTTTTTTCGTTTTCTATCACTGCCGTATGGCGAAAGACAAGAGCAAGAGTGAAAAATCTTTCGTATCACAACCCGCCAATAACAACAGAGTTAACCGCGAATTATTGCAAAAACAGAGCCAGAATTAGCATTTGTCACCAAAGGCAGTTTATTACACTACTAAATGCATAATTAATAGTTATTAGTACTATTTTTAAAAACAAGATATATCTCTATTTAGCATGGTATGTTTTTAGTGGATCTGCCTTCCATACCATAATGAACCAAAATCGTGCACATTTAGATCAGTTGCACCATTATTTAACATGCTTGCGTACACAAACTGTTTTACAGATACTGTGTTTTTCATTTTGAATCTGTTGGCTATGCGACTGCTTTACACCCTACTCATTTATCTTTTCTCGCCTGTCATTCTGTTTTTTCTCTACCGGCCAAAAAAAGGAAAACCAGGATTTGGATCTCGCTGGAAAGAGCATTTGGGATTCGAACCTTTACCGACACATCGAAATCCAGTCTGGATCCACGCAGTGAGCGTCGGGGAAACACTCGCGATCACCCCATTTATTCAAGCATTCAAAAAGCAGAATCCTGAGATCCCAATCATTCTGACCACAACGACGAGAACTGGAGCCGATCAAGCACAAAAGTTAGGCGATTTAATCGAACATCGCTATGCACCGCTCGATTATCCGGGCGCATTACGTCGTTTTTTCGCTCGAATTCAACCCAGAATGCTGATCATCATGGAAACTGAGTTGTGGCCAAACCTGTTTAATCAATGCCATAAACGCGAAATTCCTGTTGTGATCATGAATGCCCGCTTATCAGAACGATCCTGCCAACGTTATCAACACGTCAGATCTTTTTTTGCTGCCATGTCACAGGCTATTCAATTACTACTCTGTCAGCATCAGGACGATGCTGCTCGTTTTATTCGCTTAGGCGTTTCACCTGAAAATATTCAAGTCACAGGCTCAGTGAAATTCGATATTCATCTCAACCAAGATCAGATTGAGCAAGGCTCGAAAGACCGGAAATTACTGAAAGGCAGACCGGTATGGATCGCAGCCAGCACGCATAAGGGTGAGGATGAACTAATCCTGCAAGCACATCGAAAAATACTGGCTATATATCCGGATGCGTTATTGATCTTAGTACCACGCCATCCTGAACGGTTTACCGCAGTCCGAGAGCTATGCGCAGCAGAAAAATTTACATTAAGTCGCCGTAGTGATGCTGTAATGCCCTTACCGGAGACGCAGATTTTTCTGGGCGATAGCATGGGGGAAATGGCGTACTATTTTCAGATGGCCGATATTGCTTTTATGGGTGGAAGTTTTGTCGCAATCGGCGGGCATAACTTATTAGAACCAGCCGCATTGGCAAAACCAACGCTCATAGGCCCGCATTTCTTTAACTTTACTGACATCACAAATCAATTGGTTGATAAAAGAGCCTGTTTTATCGTTGAAAATTACGAAGCTTTGGCATCCAGAGTCATTGAGTTATTAAAAAATTCAGAACTACAGCATGACATGGGAATGGCGGGGTTTGATGTGGTAACCGCGAATCAAGGCGCATTAGCGAAGAGCCTCAAAGCGATAGAGTCATTATTGGAGCATTAACGATAGGACTGATAAGCCACCAGCAACGTTTGCCAATCATCCGATTGCCAATGGAAAGAGGCATGTAACCCAGCCTCTTTCTGGAAAGAGCGTAATAATCGAGCCAGATTCTTCTCTTGCCAGCGACCAGCGTGGCGCATTGCCCCTTTATCGAAATCAATCAGCCAAATCTTTCCCTGTTTATCTCTCAGAATATTATGGGCATTCAGATCAGCATGATAGACGCCAGCCTGATGAAATTGAGCTAATAGTTGGCCTATCTGTTGCCATACCGAAGGTGCTAATGATTCCCGTTGTAATATATGAGCTAAATCTTCCGCATCCGGGATTCGTTCCACTAAAATATCAGCTTTGTATGAGAACATTCCTTTTGAGATTCGAGCCGCAACTGGGCGAGGGACAGGGAGTTCATCTTCAACCATATGCTGTAACAAATTGAACTCAGCAAATGCTCGGGAACGCTGTAATCCATTGAAAATAAAGCTATCAGAGATATATCGCCCGATCAGGCCACCACGCCAGTAATGACGCAACACCCACTCAGATGAGGCGTCATATTTCAGGAACCAAGTGAT
>QKFI01000354.1 GCA_003251455.1 Tolumonas sp. | reverse complement strand
TAAATTTCTCCGTAGTGACATTGATGTCGCAGCTGAACGTTTGGCGCTGCGTGGTTATAAATTAGATGTAGCTACAATCAATGCATTGGAAGAACAACGTAAAGTTATTCAGACTCGTACCCAAGAATTACAGGCAGAACGTAACGCGCGTTCTAAAGCGATTGGTGAAGCAAAGCGCCGTGGTGAAGATGTAGCGCCATTGCTTGCTCAAGTTGGCTCGATGGGTGACGAACTGGAACAATGCAAAAAACAACAAGATGAAATTCTGGAAAAATTACGCCAGATTTCATTGTTAGTACCAAACTTGCCTGCCGAGTCTGTTCCTGTCGGAAAAGATGAAGCAGAAAACGTAGAAGTTCGTCGTTGGGGCACCCCGCGTGAATTTGACTTTGATGTGAAAGATCATGTCGCGGTGGGTGAAGGTCTTGGCGGTTTAGATTTTGGTACTGCAACCAAAATTTCAGGCTCGCGTTTTGTTGTCATGCAAGGTCAGATCGCTCGTATGCACCGTGCACTCGCACAGTTCATGTTAGATCTGCACACTCAGCAGCATGGCTACACCGAATGCTACGTTCCTTATCTGGTGAATGCAGACAGCTTACTGGGTACCGGCCAGTTACCTAAGTTTGCGGAAGATTTGTTCCATACTGCAATCAACGGGGAAGGGGATGAAGAAGGTAACGTTCGTAGATTCTCTCTGATCCCAACAGCAGAAGTTCCGCTGACAAACATCGCGCGCGATGAAATCTTTGATGAAAAGAATCTGCCAGTCAGAATGACCGCACATAGCCCTTGCTTCCGTTCAGAAGCTGGCTCTTATGGTCGTGATACGCGTGGTCTGATCCGTATGCACCAGTTTGATAAAGTTGAAATGGTGCAGTTGGCTCATCCTGAGAAATCATGGGATGCGTTAGAAGAAATGGTTGGTCATGCGGAAAAAGTTCTGCAGTTATTAGGCCTGCCATATCGCGTCGTTGCTTTATGTACTGGGGATATGGGCTTCTCTGCAGCGAAAACTTACGATTTAGAAGTTTGGTTGCCTGCACAGAATACCTATCGTGAAATTTCATCCTGCTCTAACTGTACTGATTTCCAGGCGCGTCGTATGCAGGCTCGTGTACGTGCTGCTGATGGAAAACTTCAGTTGCTGCATACACTGAATGGTTCTGGCTTGGCTGTAGGTCGTACATTAGTGGCGGTAATTGAAAACTATCAGCAAGCAGATGGCCGTATTGAAGTGCCAGAGGCATTGCGTCCTTATATGGGTGGTTTGACGCATATTGGTTAATATGTACCACTGAAGTTGGTTTATAAAGCAGGTCTTTGGCCTGCTTTTTCTTTATGCTCAGGAATGGAAAAGTGAAACGCCTTTTATTTTTTATTGTTATGACGGGATTTTTGAGCGGATGTGCAACGCATCAGGATGAAGAAGCTTTGAATAAAGAAGTGGTGATTCTGAATCAGGAAATTGATCAGTTATCTGCTGAATTAGCGCGTTTGAAAGCACAACAAGTTGCTTCCGCACAGGATCTTAAACAAACAAAAACGCAATAAAAGAATATTGAATTTGAATTGGAGACTAATGGATTAGTCTTTGTGAGACTAAGAAGAAGAGAGAATGGTGGCTATGACGGGATTCGAACCTGTGACCCCCGCATTATGAGTGCGATGCTCTAACCAGCTGAGCTACATAGCCACTAAAGATGGCTGGGGTACTAGGATTCGAACCTAGGTATGACGGGATCAAAACCCGTTGCCTTACCGCTTGGCGATACCCCAAAAGTGTTTTTCCATAGATGGCTGGGGTACTAGGATTCGAACCTAGGTATGACGGGATCAAAACCCGTTGCCTTACCGCTTGGCGATACCCCAACTATGGAAAAATTGGCTGGGGTGCTAGGATTCGAACCTAGGTATGACGGAATCAGAATCCGTTGCCGTACCGCTTGGCGACACCCCAAATTCGAACCTGTGACCCCCGCATTATGAGTGCGATGCTCTAACCAACTGAGCTACATAGCCATCATGCATCAGTTCGCGTTGCTGCTTACTGTGCGGGGCGCATTATGCGGATATGTAGCGCCAGCGTCAACCCTTTTTTGTCTATCATGATTCGGATGATTAATTCTTATCCTTATTGGGTAAAACTTAATTGATTTTTGAATATTTGTTATCAAATTGAAGAAAAATGTCATTTGGCATCAGTTAAATGCCTGTTCCCAATCATGTTTAAATTGAGCTACTGCAGCATCGACCGCAGGGCTTTTTATCAGCTGTTCTGCAACATCAAGCGGTACAGTAACACTCTGACAGCCTGCCAACAGGCAATCCAAAACCTGACGTGGCGTTTTGAAGCTTGCAGCAAGGATCTTACATGCAGGGGCGTGCAGATCGAGTAATTGCTGAAGTTCTTGAACGCATTTAATGCCACTTCCACCCTGAGCATCGATACGATTGACATAGGGGGCGACATATTCTGCACCGGCTAACCCGGCTAGCAGTGCTTGCATCGGGGAGTAGACTGCAGTACCTAACGTTGGGATCCCCCGCATTTTAAGTTGCTTAATTGCAATCAAACCTTCAGGAATTACAGGTATCTTGATTACAAGATCTTTATCCAAGGCTGTGAGTGCTAAAGCTTCCTCTACCATCTCAATTGCATCGTCTGCCATGACTTGAGCAAATAGGCGCGCATCGCCTCCTAATACTTCTCGTAACGCCGGGATGACGGTTGCTAACGGTTGTCCGCTTTTGGCAATAATGCTTGGGTTGGTGGTGACGCCTGCAATCGGTAAGAAACGAGCCAGTTTTTTAATGCCATCAATATCCGCACTGTCTAAATAAAATTCCATTCTTCTCTCCTGTGAGCTGGTTTACAGGAATTCAATATATAAATCCCTTTCAGTAATCCATTTGATCTAGATCATGATCGCTTTTGAATGAAACAATAAAAATGAAAAACAAAAGCTAGATCTGGTTAAAAAAGATGCTATGTAATTTGCAACGTTATGCGACTCATGATGGACCGGGTATTCGAACGGTCGTTTTCTTCAAAGGGTGTTCGTTATCGTGTCGTTGGTGTCAAAACCCGGAAAGCCAGTCATTGAAAGCTGATTTATTATTTGATGAACGCCTGTGTCTGGAACACTGCCAACGTTGTAACTCTCAGACTTTCTGTATTCAGAAGCAACCACATAGCACTCAGGTTGTGATCAATCGACACGCGTTAACGACGGATTTGAAGATAGAACTTGCTGAATGCTGTCCTACTGGCGCGATGTCGCTATGTGGCGAAGACATTGCTGTTGAAACCTTGCTAAGCCGTCTCATGAAGGATCGTTCGTTCTATCAGCGAAGTCAGGGTGGTGTGACTTTGTCGGGTGGAGAGCCTTTCATGCACCGCGAATATCTATTGGCGTTAATACAGCGATTGGCACTGGAGAAAATACATACGGCAGCCGAAACATGTCTGCATGTGCCATGGGCTTATATAGATCCAGCCGTCCAGTTTATTAATCTTTGGCTGATCGATATCAAACATACCGATCCGGAAAAGTTTTCCGTCTGGACGAAAGGGAAGCTTTCGTTAATCGAAAGTAATCTTACGAAGCTTGGGCAAGCTGGTGCAGATGTTGTCTTTCGGGTGCCAATTATTCCCGGTTTTAATGCAACGCAGACTGAATTAAAAGAAATTATTCATCAAGCAGCCGATTTCTATGACCGATTTGGTGGTGGGAGAGAGCTGCACTTATTGCCTTACCACACGTATGGCATCCACAAATACCATCTGTTGGGATTGCCATATTCCTGTGACACCGAAGCACTGAATGAACCTGAGTTACTCGAGCGTGCTGAAGCGTATGCATCTCAAGTGGGCTTGAATGTCATTTTTCGAGGATAAGCTTATGGAACTGAATTTAACATCACTGTCAGAACGTCTACGTCAGCATAAACGTAAATTAGTCGAAATTGTGTCACCACCGGTTTGTACGGAACGGGCAAAACATTATACAGAAGCTTATCAGCAACATATGGATCAGCCTGTGGTGGTTCGACGTGCTTTGGCGCTGGCACACCATCTGCGGGAAAGAACGCTCTGGATCGATAATGATGAGTTAATTGTTGGCAATCAGGCTGCTTATCTTCGCGCTGCACCTATTTTCCCTGAATACACGATGGATTGGGTGGTGAATGAGATTGATGAGCTTGCCTCACGTCCTGGGGCTGGTTTCAGTGTTGCAGAAAAAGATAAACAGGTGATTCATGAGATTGCACCCTTCTGGAAAGGGCAGACCGTGAAAGATCGTTGCTTTGTTTTGTTTACCCAAGCGCAGAAAGACTTACTTGCTTCCGGCATTATCAAAGCGGAAGGGAATATGAATTCCGGTGATGCTCACATGGCCGTGGATTATGCATTGGTGTTACGAGTGGGTGTAAAAGGTGTTCAGGAAAAGGTCAGAGAGCGGCGTTCACGCCTAGAGTTAACTGATTGGGAAGATTTGCACAAAGACCAGTTTTTGAAAGCAGTTGAGATTGCTTTTGTTGCGCTTAGCGATCAGGTTTTGGCGTATGCAGCTTTAGCGCGAGAATTGGCTGCAACTGAAGACAGAGCTGTTCGACAGCAGGAGTTGATTCAAATAGCCCTGAACTGCGAATTAATTGCAACGGAGCCGCCGAAAACATTCTGGCAGGCTTTACAACTATGCTATTTCATCCAGCTATTCCTGCAGATTGAGTCAAACGGTCATTCCGTTTCATTTGGTCGGATGGATCAATATTTGTATCCATTTTATCGTCGTGATGTCGAAATTGAGCAGACGTTAACCCGTGGGCAGGCGATTGAACTTTTACAAAGCTGCTGGGTGAAGTTACTAGAGATCAATAAAATTCGTTCTGGTTTACATTCAAAATCCTCTGCCGGAAGCCCGATGTATCAGAATGTCACGATTGGCGGACAAATGTGGCATAACGGGGAAGCAATGGATGCAGTGAATCCACTCTCGTATGCAATTCTGGAATCCTGCGGTCGTTTACGCTCCACGCAACCTAATTTAAGTGTTCGCTACCATCAAGGGATGTCAGACGATTTCCTCAATGCTTGCTTATCCGTGATCCGTTGTGGTTTTGGCATGCCAGCGTTTAACAACGATGAAATTGTGATCCCT
>QKFI01000065.1 GCA_003251455.1 Tolumonas sp. | reverse complement strand
CGCATCTGAACACGCAGTTCTGCATCCAAGTTTGAAAGTGGTTCATCAAAGCGGAATACTTTCGGATTACGTACAATCGTACGGCCAATCGCAACACGCTGACGTTGACCACCCGAGAGTTGTTTAGGCAAACGATCAAGTAAATGTTCCAGCTTCAGAATACGAGCAGCCTCAGAAACACGTTGCTCGATTTCTTCTTTTGGTTTTTTCGCGAGTCTTAGACCGAAACTCATATTTTCTTTTACGGTCATATGCGGGTACAGCGCATAGGACTGGAACACCATCGCGATCCCGCGATCAGAAGGAGATACTTCATTCACCGTTAAACCATCAATGATCACCTCACCATCAGAGATAGTTTCCAGACCTGCAATCATGCGAAGCAGTGTTGATTTACCACAGCCAGACGGACCAACAAACACCACGAATTCACCGTGTTTGATATTTAAGTCAACGCCATGAATAGTTTCGACTTCACCAAAACGTTTGATCACTTTATTCAGTTTTAAATCAGCCATATTGCTAATCCTTATTTCAAATCTTTTACTACGAGCGAAATCAACCTTTCACACCGGCACTGGCCATACTGCGAACGAATTTCTTCTGGAAAATCAGGAAAATAATCAGTACTGGGACGGTCACCATACTGGCGTAGGCCATAATTTCACCCCACGCAGTTGTTGTACCGAAGAACTGCTGGATACCCGGTTGCAATGGACGCGCTGATTCCCCCTGTACCACCATGATTGGCCACAGATATTGGTTCCACATATTCAGGAATTGCAGAATCGCGACTGTCGCAAACACCGGGCCTGACATCGGCACAATGACCTTCCAGTAGATCTGCCACGGGGTTGCACCATCGATCGCTGCAGCTTCATCGAAATCTTTCGGGATATCCCGGAAGAACTGATAGAACAGGAAGATTGAAAACGCATTTGCGACCATCGGCAGAATTTGAACATGCAGCGTATTCAGCCAGGAATGTTCAATAATCATCTGACCGTTTTCCCAGCCAAGCCATGGCAAATGCGCCACCAGCATCAGTAATGGCACTGAGATCGCTTCAAAAGGAATGATCAGTAACGCAATGATGGAAGCCAAAACCAGATTCTGGCCTTTCCAACGTAAGCGGCTTAATGAAAATGCCGCCAGACTATTCACTAACAACCCCAGAATGACGGTAGAACCCGTAATAAACACAGAGTTGAAAAACATCGTCTTAATGGCGCTCTTTTCAAACACAGATACATAGTTATTCAGTGATATATCACCCACTGGCAGCAATGCCCGGATTGAAAAGAGATCCTGAAATATCTGCTGTTCCGGTTTAAATGACGCCATGATCATGAAAATCAGCGGGAACAGAAAGATGTACGCCAGTAATAACAGCACGGCATAGGTCATGATGCGTTTATAGATAAAACGCGGATCAACCATATTAGAAGAAGTTGCGGCCATCTTATTTCTCCCGCTTATCGAAGTAGTATTTCTGACCGAGTGCAATCGCGAGGATCACCAGGAAATAAACAACACTGATGGTGGCACCGTAACCGATATCCTGCTCACGGAAGCCTTTCCGTACCGCGTGATACATGACTGTGGTTGTAGAGTCTGCTGGTCCGCCAGAAGTCATGACATCAACCTGTGTAAACAGACCAAACGCTGCAATCGTGGTCGAAATAATGACGAAGATGGTCGTATTACGAAGCCCTGGCAGGGTGACATTCAGGAATTTCTGCCAGCTGTTCGCACCATCCAATGATGCAGCCTCATAGAGGTCTTCGGGGATATTCTGTAAACCAGCCAGGAAGATCAGCATTTGATATCCCGCCCCCTGCCATGCAGACATGATGACAATCGCTGGCATCGACCAATGCGGATCACCCAACCAGTTGATCTTATCAATCAGGCCGAAAGAGACATTGTTCAGAAATTCATTAATCAGACCAATGTCTTTGTGATAGAGGAATGTCCAGACAATGGAGACAACAACCATCGACGTCACAACGGGTGCAAAGTACGCCGTTCGGAAGAAGTTCGTTCCTTTCACCCCCATATTGACGAGCAATGCCAATAGTAATGCCGCACCACATTGCAGAGGGATGACCAAAATGGCGAAATACAACGTATTCAGGAACGACTTAATAAAGATCGGATCTTTTGCTACGAGAACCGTTCTGGACTCTGAAAAGTTAAATGTGGTGAGTTCGTTATATCCCTTCAAATCCGGGTCTTTACGTAAGATATTACGTAGCCGTTCGAATTTTGGTTCGCCTTTATCATCAAGCATAACCTTGCCATCAGCATCCCGGACTGCATCCTGAGATACCCATGACACAGACAGAAGACGATCATAGTTTCTAAGTCCGACGCCTTGTGTCGGATTCGGCGATAACAAACGTTGGTCTGTGAAAGACAGAATAATTGCCATCACAAACGGTATAAATATAAATAAAACCAGCCCCATAAATGCAGGGCTACCCATCAGCCATCCGTAAAACCGCTGACGCCGCATCAGGCTGTCTCTTTCAGTTTTACGCACTGGCGGAGAAGGAATGAAATCTGAATCGGTCATCATTTACTTCCTGTTAAACCTTGGGGGGAAGATCCGCCGAAGCGGATCTTTATTCATGCAGCTTATTTGGAGAAACCATAACCATTGTTATCAGAGATGTTACGGTCAATCGCATCGACTGCTTTATCCAGCGACTCCTGAACATCACTTCCATCCAGAATGTCGTTCATTGCTTTTTCAAAGCTACTGGTAATGACAGGATAGGCAGGTGTTTCCGGACGCATTTTTGCGAATGCTTTTGAGTATTCATAGAACACACGCCATTTGCCGCCCACTTTATAGTTCTCAGTCATGTCTGCAGCAGCTTGTGTATTCGGGATCAAGCTGGTTGCATTCGACATTGCAGCAATTTCTTCAGGCGTGATCAGGAAGGACAACCATTGTGCAGCGCCCTCTTTGTTCGGACATGCTTTACTGATCCCCCAGTGCCATGAACCACCACCAATCACAGGGCCATGACCAAAATCAGGAACAGGCATAATTGCTAAATCATCACCATAAGCTTTGGTCATGTCACCAACTGCCCATGAACCGTTATAGTGAATGGCGACTTTGCCTTGCAGGAAACCTTTATCGTCGGTTGGTTTACGATCGATGTATTTGTCTTTTACCAGCGATTGCATCCAGTTACCGAATTTAACGGCATCTTCACCGTTCAACACGCCTTCAGATTCGACATAATTGCTACGATTGATTTCATCGCCACCAAAGCTTTCCAGGAATGGGCCAAAACCGTAGGAATACCATTCACCACTCCAACTGGTGTTAATATCAAATGGATAACGGAATTCACCAGACTGTTTCAGCGTTTCCAATACATGATTAAATTCTTCGAGCGTATATGGTTTTTCTAAGGTTGCTTCACGTAAACCATATTTTTTCAGCACACTCTTACGACTGAATAACGCAAGTGAAACGTCAAATTGACCCACAGAGTAGACTTTGCCTTTATAAGTTCCTTTACCCACACTATTCAGCTGGCTCAGTAGTTCTGATGGAATCAGGTTATCCAACGCAATCAAGTTACCAGCCCATGCGAAGTTAGGGACAACCGGTTGGTCCATATCTAACGCACAAGGTAATTTGCCAGCCAATGCAGCTGCATTGATGGTTTCCGTGTATGCCCCTTCAGGGATCATTTCCATCACAACCTTGTATTTGTCCTGACTCTTATTAAAACGTTCTACCGCAGCTTTTGAAGCATTGATTTCTTTTTCATTGGTATCATGACGCCAGACCTTGATTTCAATTGGCGCAGCCATGGTTTGTGCAGAAGCAGCGGTGATCAGAGCAGCAAGTACTGAATATGCGACGGTTTTGACTTTCATGTGTGTTCTTCCTTTGTTGTATCTTGCGTATGTAATGCAGTGTAACACTGCAAAAATTGCATCAACGTCATTACCCAATGTAACTAATGTAACAACGCCAAGTCCTTATAATTTGATCTTGATGCTGTAAATATGGCGCTAAAACGTTTTAGCAACTGTGATCAACGCAACGATTTATGCATGTAACAAATCAAATATCCGTTACATGACAAGAGTGTGAACTACGTTAAAAAATCTATTGAGATGTTGGGTTGGTGAAATGCGATGAGAGGCTGGATTCATTCAATAACAGGGGGGCTCGTAGTAAAGCGACCCTTTCCCTAGGTTGATCACGTTATACATGTCACATTTGTATCATACGAATTCTGTGAACAGGCGCTTATTTCATTATGCTTAAAGGAAGATATGAAATGAGGGAGTATCAGATGCATTATCTTGTTTTTGATGTTGGTGGTACGGAAATCAAATCTGCATTAATGACGGCAGAAGCAGAAATTGTTGAACGACAGACGATTGAGACACCGTTAAGCAGTTTTGAAGATTTCATGCACGCGATCGAGCGTCAATATTCCACCTATCAGAATACAATCCAAGGGATGGCATTTAGTCTTCCGGGTGTTATTAATGCAGACCAAGGGATTTCAATAACAGGCGGTTTTCTAACATTCAATGATCAGCGTACGTTCGTTGACGATGTCAGAAAACAGTGTCCTTTACCCGTCACTATCCAGAATGATGCAAAGTGTGCTGTATTGGCAGAGGCGTGGAAAGGTGCAATTGAACATTGTGACAATGCCGTCGTCGTTGTCTTAGGCACCGGTGTGGGTGGCGGCGTGTTGATTAATGGCGAGCTCTATAAAGGCGCAAATTTCGCGGCAGGTGAATTTAGTTTCATTTTAACGGATCGCGCACATAACAAAGGCGATGCTTATCATTATTGGGGATTTGACGGTAGTACACGAGGGCTATGCCGTGCCGTCGAACAAGAAAAATCCTTACCACCTGATAGTGTTGATGGGAAACAGGTATTTGCCTGGGTAAAAGAAGGTGATCCGGTGGTCATCAAGGTTCTTGATTCGTTTTGTTATAATCTGGCGATGCGCCTTTTTTCTTTACAAGCAATTTATGACCCGGAGATCATTGCAATCGGTGGCGGGATTAGCGCCGACCCATTGCTAATGAAATACATACAGGAAAATATTCTCTATCTCGAATCCCACTTACCCATTCATTTAATTGTACCAAAGGTTGTTCGTTGTCATTTCATGAACGATGCCAACCTGATTGGCGCCTTGAGACATCATTTAAAAATGCAGACTGCGCCGATCCCATAATTGTAAGTAGCTACGATTGGTCGTGAGCGTCGTTTGTCATATTCACTTCGAGCTGCGCTAATTCAACCAACTCCTCGGGTAACTCGCGTTGCACTGAGACACCCAGCTCCTTGAAATCGGCAGCTTGTTTAATCAAGTTGCCTTTCCCTGAATACAGTTGTGAAAATGCTTTATCATATGTCATTTTCGCTTTATCCAACTGCTTACCGACTTCTTGCATACTGGATAAGAATGAGGTGAGTTTCGTATAAAAACGTTCAGCGCGATTAGCAAGTTCCGCCGTATGTTTGTTCTGATCTTCAAATCGCCATAACTGCCTGACAATATTCAGGCTCGTCAACAATGTCGTTGGCGTGGCCACCAGCACATTCCGTTCTAATGCCTTCTGATAAATAGAAGGATCTGATTTCAGCGCTTCCACATAGGCTGACTCAACCGGAATGAACATAATGACGACTTCCGGTGAATTGAGCCCCGGCAATTTAAAATAATCACGATCGGCTAATTCATTGATGCGATCCGTGATCGCTTGTGCATGCGCACTCAATGACTGCTGACGTTCAAATTCATTTTCTGCATTCACATAACGGGTGTAAGCAGCCAGCGATGTTTTCGCATCAATCACCAAGTGTTTATTTTGCGGAAGATACACAACAACGTCAGGACGTAACCGTCCGTTTTCAGTGGTAAAACTCACTTCTCTTTCATAGTCAGTTCCTAATCGCAAACCTGCATTATCAAGAACATTCTCAAGCATTAATTCACCCCAGTTGCCCTGGATCTTTTTTTGCCCTTGCAACGCATTGGTGAGTCGATCAGCTTGATCGGTGATTTGAAGATTCAGCTTTTGCAAATTCACTAACTCATTTTTGAGTTCAGCTCTCTGCTTTAGTTCTTCACTATGAATAGATTCAACCTTCTGACGAAAGCCTTGCATCTCATGTTGTACAGGTTTCAACAATTGCCAGATGCTTTCCTGGTTTAATTCTTTAAATGCCTTTCCTTTTCTGTCCAGAATCTCATTCGCAAGATTTTCAAACTCTTGCTTCAGAATTGATTTACTGTGTTCAATATGCTGCAGCTGTTCTTTAAAGTTCTGCTCTTTGGTATCAAGCATACTTTTTAGCGCAGCAAACTGGCGGGTTAATTCTGTGTGTTTTTGCTGCAGTACTTCATATGCTTGCTGGTGGATTTCTTTCTCCTGTGAATGATGAACAATCTGCTGCTCAAGTGAATCAATCGCACCTTCTTGTCTGGCGAGTTCAATTTGTAAACCGGTCAGTTGTTTTTGTGTACGTTGAAGATTCAAAAACCATCCAAAACATAAAGAAATAATAAAACCAGAGATAACAACAGGCAGGGATAGTGTTAAATCAAACATAAATAAACCAGACGAAATAAAACTGAGTCTAACAGAAAATCAAATGTCCATTCCATTGAATGATTTTTCTCTATTCCTGAATAAATAAAAGAATTTCCGGTCTTCTTTGAGAATATGACCCCGAACAAGCTCTTCAATCATAAAATCGATTAATAAACCAACAGTAATTTTATTCTTAATGACATCTGAATAAAGTGTATTAGCGCGCGCAACGAGGTTCTTATGAATCTCTTTGTGTTGCTGTAATTCTTGATATTCACAATCAGATAAAATCTTTTCTTCATGTTCGAAGTGATTTTGGATGTGTGCCATAAACTCGGCAAATTTGTTTTGAAATTCCACTGGCGTTATCTCTTTATGCATCATCTCAGAGATCACTTCACTGGTTAATCTGAACAATTCCTTATGTTCTTCATCAATTTGAGAAATACCACATTCATATCCTTTCTTCCAAAACAGACGCATTTGAATATCTTTATCTGTTACATTATCAGCTTGCGAGTCTTGATAAACCTGAATCTTGTTCTTCCCTGAGGCTTTCGCAAAATACATTGCTAAATCCCCTTTCTTCAGAAGCGTATTCGCTGTATCACCATGGTCAGGGAAAATAGCAATGCCAATAGAACAAGAGATTTGTATTTTTGTTCCATCCTGAATCATAAAAGGCATGATCAGATTATCTTTTATTTTTTGAGCAATCGTGATTGCATTGTTTTCATCACTGATAATTGGCAAAAAGATAATAAATTCATCACCACCAATACGTGCGACGATATCAGAACTTCTGACATTTAATTGCATGCGTTTACCAACTTCAATCAACAACCAGTCACCTATTTCATGACCGTATTGATCATTCACGGGTTTAAAATGATCCAGATCGATGAAGAGTAAAGCCATATGTTTTGGACGGTTTGTGACTTGCCCTAGTATTCGCTGCAATTCATCAATAAGAAACCGTCGATTCGGTAATTGCGTCAACGGATCTTTAAAGGCCAT
This sequence comes from Tolumonas sp., assembly GCA_003251455.1. Classification (GTDB taxonomy): domain Bacteria; phylum Pseudomonadota; class Gammaproteobacteria; order Enterobacterales; family Aeromonadaceae; genus Tolumonas. Next base: position 4,444 of record QKFI01000065.1, on the reverse strand, counting down.
TGAACGGATTTCATTTTCAGCTTTTTTACGCTCAGTAATATCCCGGGTAATCCCAATCAACGAGACAGGGTTTCCTTCTGAATTGAAATGTAGCGTTGTCACAACCTCGGTATAAACGAGATGACCGTCTTTATGGACCCGATCTACTTCCATTACTTGTCGGATATCCGTTAAAGTGCCCTGATTCCATCTCTCGATGGCTTCAGATAATTGAGCGAAGAAATTTGCAGCCGACTCGCTCGTCATGGTCGATTCATAAGGCTGATTGATAATCTCTTCTGGCATATAGCCCAGTAAGTTATAAATGGAAGGACTAATATAAGTCTGCCGCCCTGAAGCAATATCCATACTCCAGATCACATCCGCAGTATTGTCTGTCATGAACCGGAAATTCTGTTCCGACTTCTCTAATTTTTCATACAACATCATTTGTTGTTTTTGCTGATATTTCAGTTTCAATAGCAAAACAACAAGAATCGCGGAGATAACCAGAAAAAAGATGATGAGAAAAATGATCATGGTGATCGAGGTGTGATACTCCTCGATATCGACCTTATCTTGATCTACCCTGTATAAAAGACCATCTATAGAAAAATCTTTTGCCAATAATCCCAGCGTTTTATAATTTTCAGCAATCAGCTCCCACCGTTTTTTATAAATATAGCCGGGTTCAGTCTCTTCAGAGCCAAGATATTTATTGAGTATTCTGGCCTGATACCTAAGCTCATCTAAACTTAGTTTCGGTGCATAATACTGACTGATATATGCAATCACCTCTTCTGGGTGCTGGAAAGCATATTGCCACCCTTTTATGGTTGCCTCGCGAAATGCTTTGGAACGCTGAGGGTGGTAAAGAAATTCGCTTTCACTGGTAAACAAACTATCCCCATAAAAATCAAGCCCGGCATCTACAGGTAAAAAAACACGATAAGGAATTTTTAGCTGTTCGAGTTTATAGGTAATATCTGTTATATAGCCACCAACTACATCGACCTTACCACTGATTAAATCATCAACGCCGTGATAATCTGACACAGTAGCAAAGACACTGGGATCAATGGCCATTTTATGTAGATAAGCCATGAGGTAATCAGGTTGAGACGGCAGGTAAATTCGTTTGCCATAAAAATCATCCAGACTTTTTATGCCTGATGATTTCAACGTGACAAAAACTTCGGGAGAATGCTGAAACAAAGTCGCTAAAACAAAAACTGGTTTCCCTTTCTGACGCGCATTCAGCAACCAGGTAGAACCGATGCCATAAGTTGCACGACCAGAGACAACTTCATCGGCAAGATTAACGTCTGATTTGGCGGCCCGGAATTCAACCTGCAAACCGGCTTCTTCATAAAAGCCTTTCATTTCGGCCGCATAAAAGCCCGCGAACTCATATCCATGCGATTCGCTATCGAGCAAAAGCGATACCTGTTCAAGGCCTAAATCTTTGACAGCATTACCCCAAACGTTGAATACGCAGAAATATATCAAAAAGAAACCGATCACTCTCATGATTGCGATATAGAACTCCGGGTCTGTATGCGTTTGCAACCACCATTATATTGATAATACGCAATAATAAGGTTTCTAATGACACATTTTTGTGTTCTCGAAAGATCAGAATAACTTTTTCAGTTCGGTACCCAGTGAAGAACCTACCTTCTTGTTCAATTTGTCCGTCAGTTTTTGCTCTAATTGAGCTTTTTTCTCGTTTAATTTTGCATTGCCGGTTTGCTTGATAAGGCTTGCTACATCTAAGGAATAAGATGGTTTAGCGAGTGGTCCTTTAATTCTGATAGGAACCGTGACACCAGTCAGTTCATCTCGTTCTTTACCCTGCTGACCTTTACTCGTGTTCACCAAGTCGGTATTCAATAAGTAATTGATTTGTCCTGCAGGTAAAGAAACCTCACCTTCTCCTGAAATCCGCAACAAAGGTGATTTCATATTGAGATCCTGATTGCGGGCAATACCCTGGTTAATCTGAAAAGAAGCACTTAATTCGGTAAAATCCGTTTTTTCAACATCACTTGTATTAATTGCTTGTTCACCACCTTTCAGCGATTTCAGCGATGCTTTTACATCACGAATCGTTTTTGCAATATTTACACCCCGCCATGCGCCATCGGAAATGACTGTACTCAGGTCGCCGGATAACGTTTTTTTCCAGTCACTGGCCTTATTCCCGGAAAAATTAAGCGTCCCCTTTACATTGCCCTTCCCTTCAATTTTATCGAAATCGGCAAATGTTTTGAGCAAGGTATACATATCAACGCCACTGATCTGCGGTGTTAGAGCAATCTTCGGATTTGAGCTTGTAGTTGCAGAACCAGTTAACCCTAAAGAGCCGCCCAGCGCATTCATTTGCAATTGATTGATTTTCAGCTGCCCGTTTGCAATAACAGTTTTCAGGCGTAGGTTATTGGCATCAATTGTCTGATATTTTAATTTTCCAACTGCAACATCCGCATCCAGATGAAGCGAGTTCAGCGGACTCAGATCAAGAATTGCTTGTTCACTTTGCTTTGTTGACGAACTTGAACTGGAAGATGGACTTGACGACTGAGCTTTCGTTTGAGGCTTGTTAGCCAAATATCGATTCAGGTCAAGTTGATCAGCTTTCACAGAGACTAGCGTGTACGGAATTTGTTTCTGTGTTTCAATTTGTGAAGAGATCTGGATTTTTTGCTGATCGATCATGCCATTTAACGAAGAGATAAACTTCATCTTATTCAAATCAGCATCTAATCGACCTTTCAAATCAAACGGTATCTCCATTTTATCACTAACCTGAGTAACACCTCCCCGAATCAGCAATTCAGGCAACAACAATTGATTCCCCGTAACTGCATAATTTAAGGATGAACCAACAGACGCTTTTATTTGCTGAGTTACTAAATCTGCTTTTAAATCCAGCAGGAATGATTGAATAGCAATCAGTTGCGGTGAGACATCCAACCCTTTGATTTTCAATCCTGAATCGACAGATTGCCCTTCACCATTCACCGTCGCTGAAATATCACCCAATTCAGTTGTAGCATGATTTCCATCTGCAAATATTTTTGGAAATAGCGCTTTCAATTTGATGATCTGGTCTGCTTGCTTCCCCTCAGCAGTAAAGGTTGAGCCATCAATTTCAATGCTATTGTCCTGCATACTCCGTTCTATCTTATCGATATTCGCGGTCAGTCCCCAGGCCCCTTCTAAACCGCTCCCAGAAACCTTCGAACTAAAATCGACTTTATTTGCCTGATTGAGCGTAATTTTATCACCCAACAGGCTGAGATCACTGAGCACATAGCGCTGATTAGTCTGTTGATCTGTATAAGAAACTTCACCGTGCGTAATATTTATCTGCGATAAGTTTACCGCAATAGCACTATCGGTCTTCGGAACATTATCAGTCTTCGGTGCAGCACTCGTTACAGGTGTGGCATCAGAAGCAGTTGCAGCTTTTGTTGATGAAGATGTCTTATAAAAATCCTCGAAATTGAATGCACCATTCTTGTTTTTGATGATATGAACCTTGATACCATCTAAATCTAAAGCATCAAGCACAATGTTTTTTGAGAGCAAAGGCCAGAATTGCAACGCAATGTGTATCGCATTGATGGATGCAAATTCCTTATTACTATCAGGTTCACTTAAACTCACCTGATTCAACGTAATTTTGGGATTCGGAAAGACACTGAGCGACACATTACCATCGATCGCAAGGGTACGGTTGGTATTGGACTTTACATAGTCAATAAGCGTGGGTTTAAAAGTTTCGGGTGTAAAAGTGGCAGCAATGTAAATCATTGTACCTGCGAGCACGAAAACAAGAACACCGAGCGTATAGAGGGTATAACGGATTGATTTATTCATAGTTATGATTCGTTCCGGATGAAATGGAAAATTTACAATCAGACGAATAACATTGAACGCCTACCCTCTACAGTATTGGTCTCAATCAGACAAAGATCCAATTTTTCATTGGCTTATCATCACAAACTGCGTTGTGATAATTTAATTTTCAGATTTAATGCATACTGGATTAATCGTAATTGTCGTCTCAGGTGTTGTAATGAACATCTGGCCTTCACTGATAGTTACCTGCCATTGCATCGTGCGTTGCGTCTGTTCCACTAACTGATTTAGTTCTTCATCTGAGAAATCCAAAATTGAAAGATTACTGATTTTCATCAACTCAGTTTCATTCTGCTGCCACCAGAGTGCAGCATTGCGTCCGCCATAGGTATATAAGAGGACTGAATCTGCTTTGGGTGACGCTTTCTTCAGGCGCTTTTCATCCGGTAATCCAACTTCAATCCATTGAGACATCTCACCAGAGAGCGTTTTAAGCATCAATGATGGCTCATCGTCCGCACAAAGCCCTTTACTGAAAGTTAAGTCTTCATTGGCATTGAGTAGCCAAGCCAAGAGACGAACCATCATCCGCTGATCG
>QKFI01000056.1 GCA_003251455.1 Tolumonas sp. | reverse complement strand
AATGACTGTCTTTTTACAGACACTGCTTCATTGATAATTTTCGAATTTCTTTTCGATTAATCAATTCTGCAAGTGCCCACACAGATTGCTTGATATTTTGTTAAAGAGCGCGACCGAGCAGGTCGTGGGACGCGCATTCTACGCCTTCCCGTTTCGTTGTCAACGATTATTTTAAACAACCGCAACAACTGAAAATCTTACCGACTTACCGAAACCTCCAAACTGCTTCGCAATCCAGAACCGGTGCGGCTTGCGCCGTGTCAGTGAGGGCGCATTATAGGGACCAAATCCCAACTGGCAAGCGATTTTTATCAAAAAATTTGTTTTTATTTTTTAGCTACATAAACCAACAATTTTATCGCAAGATATAAACAGAGTTATCCACAGATTGTATAAAACAGGAACAATCCATGTCTTCTTTACGTAGTTATCGAGGTATTTTCCCAACACTAGGGCGAGATGTTTATATTGATCCTCAATCTTCAGTGATTGGCGATGTTCGTTTAGCTGATGATGCCAGTATCTGGCCAATGGTTGTTGCGCGCGGTGATGTCAATTACATCTCTATCGGCATACGCAGTAATATTCAGGATGGGTCCATTTTGCATGTAAACCGGGTCAGCGAAACTAATCCTGATGGTTACCCCCTTATTATTGGTAATGATGTAACCATCGGCCATAAAGCTGTCTTACATGGTTGTGTGATTCATGATCGGGTTTTGATTGGCATGGGTGCAGTCGTATTGGATGGAGCGATTGTTGAGTCAGAAGTAATTGTTGCCGCCGGCTCTGTGGTTCCACCGCGTAAACGATTGGCGTCTGGTTATATCTATTTAGGAAACCCAGTAAAACAAGGGAGAAAGTTAACCGAAGATGAACTCGCGTTCTTTGAACAATCCTCGGCTAACTATGTTTTATTGAAAAACGAATTTATTGAAGAAACAACGAAACAGAATTAATCCTGTTGATTATGCTCCGGCCAGGTTACGACGCAATTCACGAATGACTTGCTTCGTACCTGGTCTAATACCACGCCAGATGGCAAAACTTTCAGCTGCCTGACATACAAGCATGCCCAACCCATCAATCGTTTTTAAAGCACCGAGTTCCTTGGCCCATAGATTAAATGGTGTCTCTTTTGCACCATACATCATGTCATATGTCACTGTGTCTGAATTGATAACCGCAGAAGGCAACGCTGGAACTGAGCCAGATAAACTGGCAGAAGTACCATTGATGATTAAATCGAATGGTTCATTTAGTTCTTCCATTTTTACTGCTGTCACTTTGCCTGTATTAGCAAATAAAGACGCCAATATTTCGGCTTTCTCTGCAGTGCGATTCGTAATCACTATTTTTTGAGGTTTTTGATCAAGTAATGGGCCTAACACGCCACGACATGCGCCACCGGCACCCACGAGTAAGATTCGTTTATTTTCCAGATACTCCAGATGATAAATCAGATCCTGAACCAAACCAGCGCCATCTGTATTATCGCCAAGCAACAATCCGTCGTCGGTTAATTTCAATGTGTTTACTGCGCCCGCTAATTTTGCACGAGGCGATAAGGTATCCACCAACTCATACGCTTGTTCTTTGAAAGGTACCGTCACATTCGCACCTTTTCCCCCTTGAGAAAAAAATCGCTGGATTGCGCCTTTGAAATCATCTACAGGTGCTTCGATTTTCTCATATGTCATTTGCTGCATCGTTTGTCTTGCAAATAATGTATGAATATAAGGTGATTTACTGTGACTGATCGGATTCCCGAACACTGCATAACGATCCATGAATACCTCACTTTTCCTCATTTTTTGTCATAGTAATGGCTAACCGGCCCGGATTATTTGATTTGTGATGATATCTCGTATCTCGGAAGGATTTTTTTGCTCACCAACCTGACCAGGTAACACATAGTCCACCAATGTTCCCAGTTGTGAACTTACCTCTTCAGCTGTGCAGCATGGCGGATATGTCGTAAGGTTTGCGCTCGTTGAAACCAATGGTTTCCCGAACGCTTTACACAATGCATTCACTTGTGGGTGTGCAGATATTCGCACTGCAATCGATGAAAACTGTCCAGTTAACCATCGTGGAGTTGATGTTTTTGCAGGGATCACCCATGTGTATGGGCCAGGCCAAGAATTAAAAGCGTGTTGCAACTGCTGTTCAGACAATTCACCGATGTCCAGATATGGCAACAACTGCTCCCAAGAAGCAGCGATGAGAATCAACCCTTTTTCTACGGGGCGTTGCTTGATGGCTAATAATTTATGCACTGCGCTTTCATTATCAGGATCACAACCCAACCCAAAGACAGCTTCGGTTGCATAAGCAATCACCCCACCCTGTTCTAGAGTATGGCATGCGATATTTAATTCTTCAGTCATAAATAATAAAGGCGACCGTAGTCGCCTTCCTTCATCATTCTTTGTTTTATTTCAACTGTGCTTGCAGCGCGGCATCTTTAGCCATCACTTCTTCTGCATTTTTCTGACGTTCAGCTTTGACTTTTGCAGCTAATTCGTCATCAGCTACGGCTAGCATCTGAGCTGCCAGATAACCTGCGTTTTTTGCGCCCGCTTTACCAATTGCAACAGTTGCAACCGGAACACCGCCAGGCATCTGAACAGTCGATAACAACGCATCCATGCCTTTTAATGGACCACCATCGATCGGTACGCCAATTACTGGACGAGTGGTGATACCAGCAACCGCACCACCTAAATGCGCAGCTAAACCAGCAGCACAAATAAATACTTTACAGCCACGTGCTTCCGCATCAGTTACATATGCATGAGTCGCAGCTGGAGTACGGTGCGCAGAAGTAACTTTGACCTCATAACTGATGTCAAATGACTTGAGAACATCTAATGTTGTCTGCATTACAGGAAAATCTGAATCAGACCCCATCAGAATGGCTACAAATGGTTTAGACATAAAGTACTTCCTTGCTTAAAAGTCAGGTTAATAGCTTGTTAAAACTGATGCGCATTATAGTGATTCAGATGCATAGGTACACTCTTTTCGTGCGCAACAATAACGAAAACCTTGCCGTGTTTTTCTTTCAACTAAAATCGGATAACCACACAATGGGCATGGCTGATTTATCGGTTTATCGTTGATAACGAATTTACATGTCGGGTAATCACTACAAGCATAGAACTTCTTTCCGAATCTGGATGTTTTTGCTTGTAAGTACCCCTTTTGACATTCAGGGCAAAGTGGTTGCTCCGCTTCATCCTGAACATCTTTACCATCGGTTGTCTCTATGTGAATACATGCCGGATACCCTGTACAACCAATAAAAAGGCCAAAGCGCCCTTTTTTAATTGCTAATGGACTCCCACATTCCGGACAAGCGGAATTTTCCAACACTTTTTCAACCGATACGGTCTGGTTTTGCAATGAGCGGATATATTGGCACTGAGGATAATTTTCACACCCCAGAAAGAGGCCATGTTTCCCACGCTTTAGATGAAGTTCTCCTCCGCACTCTGGACAAAGACGATACTCTTTGTCCAGTGCGTGAGCTTGTGCGGAAAACAATGAATTATCAATTTTACTCATTCGACATTATTGGATGGTCACAGATTCTGGTTCATACATCAGTTCTTCCAGTTGATGACAGGCATTTTCACCACCAGGCAGATTGAATAAAACCATCATCACGACCCATTTCAGATCATCGAGTTCGATTTCAGGTGCATCTAACTCCATCAATCTCTCGATTACGATTTCACGGGTTTCGGCCGTTAACACCCGAACCTGTTCAAGGAACAATAAGAAACCACGACATTCTGAACTTAATTTTTGAATCTCTTCCGCAGCATAAATACGGAAAGAATCAGGCGCACTTGCTGTCCGAAGCAAAGATTGATCGTCGTGTAATGCTGCCAGTTCCTCCAGCCAGGTAATCGCTTTAAAGATTTCATGTTTCTGGAAACCAGCGCGAGTCAATTCGTCGGTTAATGCATCTTGATCAACCATAAAATCTAACTCACTCTGGACATATGTCTCGAACAGGTACATCAATACATCAAACATGATTAGTTACTCCTCGTTCGTACATAACCACCTGGCACGGACAGAATGATCCCCTCTAATTCAAGTGAAATCAATGCTGTCATTACCTCCTGAACTGGCAATCCACTGGCATCTGCAAGCTCGTCAATGGATCTTACTTCATTAAGACTAACGTTATCTAACAATTCTGAAAATGGCAAATCTGTTACGTCTTCTGATGTTGAACTCGTCACAGATTCATTCGATGATACTGATGAAAAGTAGATCTGAAGCTCATCTAATATATCGGCTGTTTGAAAAACCAGTTTAGCACCTTGTTGTATCAGTCGATTACAACCGGCTGAAACACCGCCAAATCGGCCTGGGACTGCAAACACATCTCGATTTTGCTCGATCGCAAACCTTGCCGTAATTAATGAACCGCTACGCTCCGCTGCTTCAACGATCACAGCCCCTAAAGACAATCCACTAATAATACGGTTCCGACGGGGAAAATGTTCAGCGCGGGGACGAATATGTGGTAGAAATTCAGAGATAATGACACTTCCTGAGGCAACAATATCTGCTGCTAGTCGTTTATGTTTGGCAGGGTAGACATGATCCACGCCACAGCCTTGTACCGCAACCGTAAAGCCACCAGCCTGTATCGCAGTTTGATGGCAGATAGCATCAATCCCTTGTGCAAGTCCTGATGTAATCACAATGCCATGCTGTGACAACTCTCGGGATAATGTTGCTGCAGCTTCGCATCCATCTCGTGTTGGCCGTCTTGATCCGACCAAAGCAATTTGTTGCTGGTTCAATAAACTGGCATTCCCTTTGACGAACAAAAGCAATGGCGCACCCGGTATTTGTCGTAGCAGATAAGGATAATCAGGAGAATCCAAGTGCAATATTTTTTGTTTTGGTTCAGCAGACCAATCAAGACTGGATGAATAGGAATCTAAAGATATGCTTTGCCAAAATGAGATTTGCTCAGTCGTCATTCCTAATCGTGTTAATTGTTGGGATGAATAACCGGCTAATTCAGTAATAGAGGTGTTTTGCAATAATTTGGCCCCTTTCACGGGGCCAATTCCTGGCATTTGAGAAAAATGCAGCCAAAGCGTTAATGTTTCAATTTCTGCATCATTATGGATTTTCGATAGCATAACCCGTGTGTACCAATGCGCGACTATTCATGACAATCGCCAAACTGGTCTTGCTATACACTTTCACAACCATGACTTCGCCAATATGATCGCCCTGCAACCGGGTATTTTTCTTATCCATGATTTTTTTACCCATACCGGTACGATCTTCATAAGTGACGTCGCTCGGTCCATGATCAACCACTTTGGCCCCTGGTTGCACAATAGCGAAAACATCACCAGGTTTCAGATTTTCTCGCTGCCCTTTGTTAATAATGACAGTATCAAAACGTCCGACGTAGGTTGTTTTCTGCGGTACATCAATAATTTCACCCGGTTGAGAAAGTTCACCCGGTTCAGGTGAGAAAAATGCGTCCACGCTGCTTTCTTCCAATAAAGGAAGAACCCGATCACCTTGATGAATACCGTTATAACTAGTCACCACCTCAGCTTCTGAAATATCACCATCATAAGATGAGACTGGTTCCACGATCCCTAATAATTCCAGTGGACGACCTAAAGCCTCTTTTGTGTTTTTGTCTTTGTAGGTGTCGCCGACATGATAAACGCCATAACGCATACCTTCTTTTAATTTACCGCGAACATGAATGTTCTGACCTTGAGACATCACCAAGCTCTGATCATCATTTTCACCCAAGACATAAGGCGCGTGTTGAATGTCGTAGTCTGTATCGGCAACAACATCGGCTTGCAGAAATGGAGCCAACTCATCATATTCAACTGTAGGGATCGGTTTGACCTGTTCTTCAGTTCTGATTCTTGGCGATATTTTAATGACCTTTTTACCTGCCATACCACCACGATCTAACGATAAACGCGGTTGTCCGTTCACCCAAATCAGATGAATAATATCGCCAGGATAAATCCAATGTGGATCCTTGATTTGCCGATTCATATTCCAAAGTCTTGGCCATAACCAAGGTTTGGTTAGAAAACGACCTGAAATATCCCACAAGGTATCGCCTTTTTTTACGATATATTGCTTCGGATAGTCCTTTTTCAGTGTTAACGTTTCTGCATTACTACCAAATGAGAGCAATGCTGAGAGTAATAAAACAGTCACAGAACGTAGTTTCATGATCATCCCTGTCCCCGATTATGCCGGACGGCTGTTATTTTTTACGTCAGCCGACTAAAATCAGACTGACACATTCATAGAGAAGTAAGTACACGTTAATTATATGGCTATTCTAGAAATTTTACGCTTTCCCGACGAACGGTTAAGAAAAATTGCCACACCGGTAGAAAAAATAACACCGGAACTTGAACATACCATAAAAGATATGTTTGAGACTATGTATGAAGAAGAAGGGATTGGCCTTGCTGCGACACAAGTCAATATTCATAAACGAATTGTTGTAATTGACGTGTCGGAGAACCGGGAAAACCCACTGGTATTCATTAATCCGGAATTAGTGGAAAAACGCGGAGAAACCGGTATTGAAGAAGGTTGTCTGTCTGTACCGGAAAACCGGGCGTTTGTACCTAGAGCTGAATGGGTCAAAGTCAGAGCAATGAACGCTATGGGCGAAATGTTTGAAATTGAAACAGATGGCTTATTGGCAATTTGCATACAGCACGAAATGGATCATTTAATGGGTAAATTATTTGTTGATTATTTATCACCATTAAAACGTCAACGTATCCGCCAGAAACTTGAAAAACTGGCTCGCCAACAACGTCATGCCTGATTAGGACTTAACGTGCAAAACCTTCGTATTGTTTTTGCCGGTACCCCGGATTTTGCAGCTCGGCATCTGGCCGGGCTTTTGTCTGCCAACCTGAATATTGTTGGTGTTTATACTCAGCCCGATCGTCCTGCCGGACGTGGAAATAAACTAACCCCGAGTCCCGTCAAAGTTCTAGCTCAGGAAAACAATATACCCGTGTTCCAGCCAGAAACATTCAAGTCGGCGGATGCACAGGCGGAACTGGCAACATTGAACGCAGACCTGATGATTGTGGTTGCGTATGGATTACTATTACCAAAAGTCGTTCTGGATACACCACGACTAGGTTGTATCAACGTGCATGGCTCTTTATTGCCGAAATGGCGCGGAGCAGCACCGATTCAGCGAGCTGTGTGGGCTGGGGATAAGGAAACAGGTATCACTATTATGCAAATGGATGTTGGGCTTGATACCGGCGACATGTTACATAAAGTTATTTGTCCGATTGCGGCTGATGAAACAAGTGCATCGCTTTATGAAAAACTAGCACTAAACGGACCTCAGACACTTCTAGATACAGTCACATTGCTCGCAAATGGTTCAGCTGTCGCTGAAAAACAAGATGATACGCAAGCAACGTATGCCCATAAGCTTTCAAAAGATGAAGCTCGTATCGACTGGTCACAACCTGCTGCTTTTATCGAACGCTGTGTACGCGCATTTAATCCATGGCCAGTGTCATATTTTGAATTAGATGGCATGAATATCAAAGTATGGTCATCTGAGGTGATTGATATCGAGACGCAAAAAGCACCCGGAACGATTGTCGATGCGACGAAGTCAGGTCTGGATGTCATGACCGGACAAGGTGTGTTACGTATTACACAATTACAATTGCCAGGCAAAAAAGCGATGTCATTCTCAGATGTATTCAATGCTCGGAAAGAACTCTTCCAATCTGGCGCACATTTACCGCTGATGAACACCGGATCATAATATGAAAATCAGATCGACAGCGGCAAATGTCATATATCAGGTCGTTGAACAAGGACAATCCTTATCCCAAGCGCTTCCCAGTGGACAAAAACTAGTCCCAGCGAAAGACAAAGCATTATTGCAGGAAATCTGTTACGGCACATTACGCTGGCTCAACCGTCTTGAATGCATGCTGGAAAATCTTGTAGATCGACCACTGAAAGGCAAACATCGTCCATTACACTATTTGATGCTGGTCGGCCTATATCAACTGTTTTATACGCGCATTCCGCCGCATGCGGTGCTTGCCGAAACGGTAAACGCAACCAAAATCCTGAAGGGTGAGACCTTTAAGGGATTGATTAATGGCGTTTTAAGGAATGCGCAGCGTCAAGCTGACGAACTAAAACAACAAGCCGATAAAAATGAGGCGACCCGATTCAGTTATCCGCGTTGGTTGTTAAAAAAAATCAAAGAGTCATGTCTGACTCGTGGTTATGTTTCTGTGCTGAATGCCGGTAACGAATATCCACCCATGTGGATTCGAGTGAATAAGCAGAAATACAATCGTGAAGCTTATTTGTCGCTGTTAAATGAAGCAAGCATCAGTGCCGAACCACATGCAACCTGCCTTTCAGCCTTAAAGCTCACAACACCGATCGATGTTTCGCTGCTGCCTGGTTTTAGTGAAGGCGCAAGTTCCGTTCAGGATGCCGCAGCCCAGCATGCCGCATGGTTACTGGATCCTCAGCCAAATGAGCTGATTTTGGACGCTTGTGCCGCTCCAGGCGGCAAAACTGCACATATCCTTGAATTGCAACCAAACTTAAAACAATTAGTCGCTGTCGACGCTGATCAAACCAGACTAAACAGAGTTGAAGAAAACCTTTCACGAATCAACTTGAAAGCTGAATTAATTCACGGAGATGCAAGCAAACCTGACGCTTGGTGGTCAGGCGAAAAATTTGATCGTATCTTATTAGATGCGCCTTGCTCTGCAACCGGAGTAATTCGCCGACATCCAGATATCAAATGGTTACGCAGAGCGTCAGATATTGCCGAATTAGCCCAGTTGCAAAATCAGATTTTAGATGCGATGTGGCAACAATTGAAATCAGGCGGTATTTTACTCTATGCAACCTGTTCTATCCTGAACGAAGAAAATACAGATCAGATCCGGGCGTTTCTTGAAAGAACACCAGATGCGGAATTGATTCCTTTACATGGACAGGATACCCCTGAACAGCCTGGCTGGCAGATCCTTCCCGGTGAACAAGGTATGGACGGTTTCTTCTACGCTAAACTGAAAAAGCGAATTCCGGTATGAAAATCATAATTGTTGGCGCGGGACAAGTTGGTGGAACACTGGCCGAAAATTTAGTTGGCGAAAACAACGACATTACGCTGATTGATACGAATGCTGAACGTCTCCGCGAATTGCAGGATAAATATGATCTGAGAATTGTATGTGGTCCAGGTTCTTATCCCAGTGTTCTGAAAGAAGCAGGCGCTGATGATGCGGACATGTTGGTCGCCGTCACCAGCAGTGATGAAACCAACATGATTGCCTGTCAGATTGCCTATTCGCTGTTTAATGTTCCAAACAAAGTTGCTCGTATTCGTTCTCATGCTTATTTGTCTGCACGAGAAAAACTGTTTAAAGGTGAAGTGTTTCATATTGACCACTTAATCTCACCTGAGCAGCTGGTCATTGAATATATGCGTCGTCTGATTGAATACCCGGGCGCGTTACAGGTGGCCGACTTTGCCGGTGGTCGTCTCGGATTAGTCGCAGTCAAAGCTTATTACGGCGGCCCGCTCGTTGGAAATGCCTTGGCCAGCCTGAAAGAGCACATGCCGAACATTGATACTCGTGTCGCTGCGATTTATCGTCAAGGACGCTCAATTCGTCCGCAGGGGACAACCATTATTGAGGCTGATGACGAAGTATTCTTTGTTGCAGCTTCAGGCCACATCCGGGCAGTCATGTCTGAATTGCAACGATTGGAAAGCCCGTATCGCCGGATCATGATCGTGGGTGGCGGGAACGTCGGTTCAGGTCTTGCCCGTCAATTAGAAGGGCGCTATAGCATTAAGCTGATCGAACGAAATCCTGCACGTGCTGAAGTTTTGTCTGAAATGCTGGAAGAAACCATCGTGTTCTGCGGTGACTCAGCAGATCAGGAATTATTGCAGGAAGAGCACATTGAGCAAATTGATGTCTTTATTGCAGTTACGAATGATGATGAGGCCAATATCATGTCGGCCTTGCTGGCGAAAAAACTAGGCGCAAGAAAAGCGATTGTTTTAATCCAGCGAAATGCTTATGTCGATTTGGTTCAAGGCGGGACAATCGACATCGCGGTTTCACCGCAGCAGGCAACAATCTCAGCATTACTTACACATGTCCGTCGTGCAGATATCGCGAACGTTTATTCCTTACGGCGAGGGGTTGCTGAAGCAATTGAAGCCATTGCTCATGGTGATGAGAACACATCAAAAGTTGTTGGTCGTGCGATTGGTGAACTAAAACTACCACCAGGAGCGACCATCGGTGCAATCGTTCGTGGAGATGAAGTCTTAATTGCGCATGATTCAACTGTCATTCAACAAGATGACCATGTGGTGATGTTCCTCGTGGATAAAAAACATATCCCTGAAGTGGAACGTCTCTTCCAGCCAAGTCCGTTCTTCTTGTAACGTTATGATTAATTATAAATCCATTAGTTTTGTGGTCGGTTTGACCCTTTCCAAACTAGCACTGTTTATGTGGCTACCACTCTTGGTAGCCTTCTTCAGTGGTACGGCAGGAACCGCTGAGTTTCTCGCCTCTGCTATCATTACGCATCTGGTAGCGTTGTTATTTATTCACATTGGCTCAAAACATACCTTCCGACTTAATGTTCGAGATATGTTTGTATTGACCACCACGGTTTGGGTGATCTCATGTGCCTTTGCTGCTGCGCCATTAGTCTTTCTCGGGCAGCTGAGCTTCACTGATGCTTATTTTGAAGCAATGTCTGGATTGACGACTACCGGATCAACGGTTCTGCAAGGGCTAGACAGCATGCCTGCCTCCATTCTGCTTTGGCGCTCCTTGCTGCAATGGTTTGGTGGAATTGGGTTCATTGTGTTAGCTGTTGCCGTCCTGCCATATCTGAACGTAGGTGGGATGAAACTATTCCAAACCGAATCATCCGACCGTACAGAAAAAGATTCCCCTCGAATGACATATGTCGCAAGAAATATTGTCATTGTGTATCTGGTTCTGAGCATCCTGTGCTGTCTGGGATATTGGGGGAGTGGTATGTCGGTGTTTGATGCCATCAATCATGCCATGACCACATTAAGCACGGGTGGTTTTTCAACACATGACGCCTCAATGAGTTCATTCACGCCTCAGGCACAATGGATTGGCAGTTTGTTCATGTTTCTGGGCGGCCTCCCCTTTATGCTTTATGTACAAAGTATTCGTAGGAAAGACGGATTGATTTTTCGGGATGCACAAGTTCAATTTTTCTTTGCGCTCGTACTAACCCTGACGCTCATCATGACTATATGGCTTTGGTCCAAACATGTGTTTAGTTTTGAAGATGCGCTACGAATCACTTCGTTCAATATTATTTCGATACTGACAACGACTGGTTATGGATTGGGTGACTTCGGTACATGGAGTTACATGACCACAATCATGTTCGTTTTCCTCATGCTCATCGGAGCCTGCTCAGGTTCCACTGCCGGTGGATTCAAACTCTTCCGTATTCAAATTGCTGGTGCCCTATTTCAGAAACAGGCTCGCCAATTGATGCACCCTGCAGGGGTTTTCCCTCAGAAATATAATGGTCGCCCAGTCAATGATGCCATTATCCGTTCCATTGTTGCATTTGCATTAAGCTACCTAGGGGTGATTGTCATCAGCAGTATCCTGCTGGGACTGATGGACATCGCACCATTGGAAGCGATCACGGCCTCAATCACTGCAATTGGTAACGTTGGCCCAGGAATCGGAGCAGTCATTGGTCCTCAAGGTAATTTTGCTTCTTTCCCCGAAGCGGCAAAATGGGTCTTATCTTTAGGCATGATGATGGGTCGTTTAGAGATCCTGACGGTAGCAGTCCTCTTCTTTCCTTCATTCTGGAGTGATTAATCCACCAAATAAAAAAGCCACTGAATGTGGCTTTTTTATTGAATATATTGCTACATCAAACTTCGCATGCAACTGGCGTTTCAATTGGTCGTTCAATACCTAAAAGACCACACATGCGATTCTCGTCCT
>QKFI01000195.1 GCA_003251455.1 Tolumonas sp. | reverse complement strand
ATAAAAATGCGGGTATTTTTAACATTCAATGATATTGATTGCTAACCCGCCACGGGATGTCTCTTTATATTTATCTAGCATATCTTTGCCAGTATCGCGCATCGTTGCGATCACTTTATCCAAAGAAATGTAGTGCTGACCATCCCCGCGCAGGGCCATACTAGCCGCATTAATCGCCTTCACAGATGCCATCGCATTACGTTCAATGCATGGGATTTGAACTAATCCGGCAACCGGGTCACAAGTAAGCCCCAGATTATGCTCCATCCCGATTTCTGCCGCATTTTCAACCTGCTGAGGTGTTCCGCCCATAACCGCAGCCAATCCACCTGCAGCCATGGCACAAGCAGAACCAACCTCCCCCTGACACCCCACTTCCGCGCCAGAAATAGAAGCATTGAGTTTACAGAGAATTCCGATCGCCGCGGCAGTTAACAAAAACTCCCGGATTTTGGCATTCACGGCTTCCGTACTGAATTGTGGACAGAATTGCATGTAATAATGCAATACCGCAGGAATGATGCCGGCAGCCCCATTGGTTGGTGCTGTCACAACACGACCTCCAGCGGCGTTCTCTTCATTTACGGCTAATGCATAGAGGTTTACCCACTCCATTGCATTCCATCCAGGTGAACCCGCCTGTCGGATAAGGCTCTGGTGTAATTTTGCAGCACGGCGCCGAACATGCAGACCACCCGGCAATTCACCTTCCTGCTGGATACCACGTTGCACACAGGCTTGCATGGTTTGCCAGATAAGAGAGATCCCTGCTTCACCACACCCGCTCATTCGCCAGCATGATGTCTGCTATCGATAAGTTCTGAACCCGGCTATGTTCCATCAATTCAGCCGCAGTCCTGAACGGATATGGAACTGAGACATCAAGATTATGAGCGACAGCATCAGGCTCATCATCATCGACGACAAAGCCGCCTCCGACTGAATAATACGTTTTGCTTAATAACAAAGTGCCTTGCTGGTCAAAAGCATGGATCTGCAATCCATTGGTATGACGCGGTAAACAATCCCAATGCAGATGAATATCTTCAGCTTCATTAAATGGTAACAGCTGTGTCTGCGCTAAATAGAGCCCTTCACCTTGCTGGATCGCTGCATAGCGCGCAATGATCTTATCCGGATCAATGGACTCTGGCAGCTCGCCTTCCAACCCCAGTAACAATGCCGGTGGTGTTCCATGTCCTTTCCCTGTAGCAGCTAATGATCCATAAAAATGAATTTCCACACGTTCCGTCGTAGTCAGTATTCCTTTATTTTTTAATTCCTGACAAAACAAATAACCCGCTTTCATCGGGCCAACAGTATGTGAACTGGAAGGGCCAATTCCAATTTTAAACAGGTCAAATAAGCTGAGAGACATGAAAAGATCCGACATATGACAAAATCGCGCTAAAGATACTTCATTTTTCAGAAACAAATAACATGCCATAACATAAATATAGTTAATAAATTTGTTATTTGTTTAAATTTCAGTGAGATAATCTTGAAGGAAAAATTAATACAGTCGAAGTTTGCTCAACCAAACAAAAAGCAGGCACAAAAAAAGGGCATCACGCCCTTTTTTTAGATCACGCGGGAAAATTGTTGCTGTCTGGCTTTCTGCCTGAAATAGACATCAAAACACATGCAGATATTTCGTATCAGCAAGCGCCCTGTCGCAGACACACGCAAGATCCCTTTATCAATTGTCACCAAACCATCATCAATAAATGTCTGCAACAGAGACAAATCTTCCGCAAAATAATCCGCGAATTGAATTCCATGCACTGCTTCGATCATCGTTGGATCAAGCGTGAAGTTACAGATCAGTTGTTTAATCACATCCCGGCGAATCGCATCATCTTTTGACAGTGCACACCCTTTCCACTGCGCATGCCCCATGGCAGTGACTTGTTCATAATAGTGATGCAGATCTTTTTGATTTTGCGAATAAGCCTCTCCCAACATGCTGATGGAAGACACCCCAAGTCCCAGCAGATCGCAATCACCTTGCGTGGTATATCCCTGAAAGTTACGGTGCAGAACCCCATTTCGTTGTGCAACCGCTAATTCATCATCTGGTTTTGCGAAATGGTCCATTCCGATATAGACATATCCCTGACTAGTCAGATATGAGATTGTTTCCTGCAACATTGCCAGTTTTTCTGCAGGTTTCGGCAATAATTCTTCTTTGATTTTATGCTGACCAGCAAACCGAGCCGGCAGATGCGCGTAGTTGAAAACAGAAAGTCGATCCGGCTGTAGCGCAACAATTTCCTCTAATGTATGACGGAAGCTTTCACGTGTTTGTAACGGCAAACCGTAAATCAAATCCAGATTAATAGAGCGGAATGCTAAGGTCTTTGCTCGTTCAATGAGAGCTCGGATGAAGTCATTGTCCTGCTCACGGTTCACGATCTTCTGTACATTTGCATCAAAGTCCTGCACACCCAGACTGATCCGGTTAAACCCAGCCGCTTTCAGTACATCCAGCGTTTCCAGCGTGATTTCTCGCGGATCAATTTCAATACTGAACTCACCTTCTTCTGCAAAATGAAAGTGCGTCTTTAGCATCGTCATCAGACGTTGAATTTGTTCATGCGATAAATAGGTTGGCGTACCACCACCCCAATGCAGCTGTGTCACGACACGTTTTTCAAATATCGACGCATGATGCTGGATCTCTTTTTCGAGATACGTCAGATACTCTTCCGCCTTCTGTTTTTGCCGTGTCACAATTTTATTGCAGGCACAGTAGTAACAAAGCTTATGGCAAAACGGAATATGGACATACAGTGATAACGGCCGATCCGGATATTGATTCGCTGCGACACAAAATTGCGCATAATCAAATGATTCTGAAAATTCCAGTGCCGTAGGATAAGAGGTATAACGTGGGCCGCTGTAATTGTATTTTTGGATTAGAACATCATCCCAGATGACGGTTTGGCTGGACAAGGCGGGTACTCCATCAGCGCACGTTCCCGAGAAAAGTCTCGGGAACGACATTCAATTAATCTTCTTTGATATTGCTTGAATATTCTGCAGGATTATAGTTGCTGTCGATAAAGCGTTGTAATAACTCATCTTCTGACGCTTCAGTTTCACCATCTTCGTTCAGACCGAGCAACTTCAGTAATTCCTGATGGCGCTCCAGTTTTTGATCCAGCCACGCTTGATCTTCATCTGAGATAGGTTGCTCCAGCTCAAGCTTGTCCAGTAACACATTCAGACGATCGTCGTTTTCTAATTTATCCAGCTCACGTTCCCATTTCGCGATCTGCTGCTCAGAGATAACCTCTTTTTTCTCTGGTTTGACCGCTGGCGCAGCTGCCGGTTTTGGTGTCTTCACTGGCTTTGCAGCGACCAAAGATACTGGTTTACGGGAACCGACTCTCGTATCTTTCGACTGTTTTTCACCAGATTGATTCTGTGCCTGTTGGCCTTCGTTAGTACGAGCGCCCGGTTTTAATCCTTTCCGCTTTGCTTTTTTCTTCAGATCACGGGCATCTTGTTCGGTGAACATCGGCGCACGTTTTTTCTTGTCAGGGCGCTTTGAAGACCCAACTGATTTCGCTGGCTTAGTCGCCATGATTTACTCCAAACTCGAGAACAGTTATTTAGCCGGCTATTCTACATAAGCCTGCGTCTTGCGCGTAGCAGGATATGCAAAATTGCGGTAATCCATCATTAACTATAGACAGAACTGCCCGAAAAAGAGGTTTTCAGGCAGTGAGGAAGGTTTACTTAACGGGATGCAGCAGATAATAAAGCGCCAGCAGCTATGAACAGGGAACCGAAGATCCGGTTTTGAGTCCGCATTCCTTTTTCGTTTCGCACCAGATTCGCGAGTGGTGAAGCCATCGTTGCATAACCAATCATGGCTAATGCATCCACCAGCACACAGGTTACAGAGAGGATCAGCGCCTGTGACCACATTGGGTAATCCATTTCCGGATGCAGGAATTGCGGAAACAACGCGACCAGAAATACGATACTTTTCGGGTTCGTCAGGTTCACAAATACGGCAGGC
>QKFI01000148.1 GCA_003251455.1 Tolumonas sp. | reverse complement strand
ATTAGTAAAAGTGTCTCAGGGCATTACACACCAGGCTTTATGATTATTGCCAGTCTGTGCGTGGTCGGTATGGCGCTCGCCTACAGTGTGTTTAACGGTAAACCCATCAAGCCAGTCGTAAAGAATAAAACCTGTTCATTGGAGTGTTCAAATGAACTCTAATACTCATTTTGTGAATTGCTTCCAACCGGAAGGGCCGCTTCCCGACGAGGTGACTCGCTCTGCGGTGGTTATCGGGAACTTCGACGGCATCCATCGAGGTCACCGCACGGTGCTAGAATTTGCAAAAGCCGTTGCGCAGTCGAAAGGGTTAGCACTCTACATGTTGACTTTTGAACCTCACCCTTATCTATTGCTCTTTCCTGATAAGCCACTCTATCGGCTTTCTCAGCACGACAAGAAAGCACATCTGGCGCAAAAGGCAGGCATCAATGGCATCATTTCTCTGAATTTTACTGAAGATTTTTCAACACAATCGCCCGACTGGTTTATCAATGAAATATTGCTAAGACAGCTTAAGGTAAAACACGTGATTGCCGGGTATGATTTTCACTTCGGTAAAGACCGCAGGGGTACCCCGGAATATCTTTGCCAACAGGGCGTTCAGCTTGGTTTCGACGTTGATATTGTGAATATGAAAGCTGATCTCACGGGGTTGGCAGTCTCATCCACGCGAATTAGGGAAGCGCTTCGCAAGGGATTATTAAGAGAAGCGAATACACTGTTGGGTTATCACCATTACCTGAACCTGAACTCAGATGTGGTTATTCGCTCTTGCTCCCCGTGTCACTATACGAAAGCGATGTGCACGTTATCGGAAAAAGAGATCATGTCCGCGGGAATTTACTCGATATTGATCAAGCAATCGTCCATGCCATTTACCCGTGGTTTTGCCGAGCTCAGCCACAATCAAAGACAACTTACGCTCTATATCCGGAAACCAAATTGTGTCGAAACAATACATGGTGACAAAACACAGATCATTTTTCTCGACTATCTAAGCCAAACGGTAGGTTCTCCTACCAGCGAAGATTGGTTGGAAGAGTCGTTACCCTTACCGCTCCGTTCGGAGAGCCTGCTCACCCTATCGTTATTTGAAGAAAATTGTTGGAGCCTCCCCCCCACACTGACCGCAGGATACGTGAGTACATCCAATAACGAACGATGCGTTATATAAAAGAGTTAATCTGTACACAAAAGATATAAAAAAACCGGGTTGTTATACCCGGTTGAAAGGACATATGGGAAGTTAACTGGCGATGTCATCGCCGACTAGGTTTTCCCGATACATCTGTGGAGTAATTTGGAACGTTTGTCGGAACACTTTGCAAAAATAACTGGTTTGAGAAAAACCAAGATTCTTTGCAATGCTGGCAATTGACCAGTCACTGTGTTCTAACATTTGTTTCGCATTCATCATTCGTTGCTGCGTCACATAAGCATTGAAGCCAATCCCAAGCTGCTTTTTAAATAACTTACTGAAATAGTAAGGACTTAAATAAACATGCGCCGCGACATCCTCAAGACGTAAATCTTCTGAAAAATGCGAATCAATGTAACGCAATGCTTTCTTAATTTTTGCATCGTAGGCTGCCGTTGATTTCGGTCTGTCCGGCTCCGGTGATGCAGTATCATTGATTACAATAAAATTCAGGTGTTTCTTGATGCAATTATCAACAATCAACTTCAGCAGATCAGCCGATGCGATTACTTTGGAAAAATCCACCAACGGAATGCTTTCATATGCTTTCAGAAGTTCAAGATCGGACTGCCAGTGCTGATCGACCTTCTGAATGTTTTCCATCGTGATATCATTTGTTACACGCACCTGACCGCATAACACAAACCCAACCAAATTCCCTGCAATGATCAACGGTATAGAAAAATCAGTTAACCCTGCGTGACATCGGTAAATGCAAGGCTTGTTATCTTTTGATGCTTCTAAACCGCCACAACGGTCGCTCATCTTACAACGTGAATAAAGCTCAGGATCTTCACGCATCTTTTTACAAAATGACGTGAAGCTAAAACGCTCCGATATTTCTTCGCCATGTATATTGACCACGACGACAGCCAAACCTGTTGCATGAGCAAAATCCAGCGCAATTTTATTAATGAGCTCTGAGTCTAAAGAACTAACAGAATTCATACTAAAAATCCCAGCTGTTTAAGTTTATAACTATCAGATGAACCGCATCTGAATATGGACTTTTCTGTTATTTATTAACGATAACCAAATTCATAAAACCTGTATTTTTTATCATAAATAAAACACATTAAAAGTGATCACTCATGCAATATATATTAAAAATTCAGGCGGTATGATCATCACACCACCTGAATCAAATACAAAAATTGATCTGGATTAATTATTTACAATTGCTCGATTTTTTCTGCATCAATTTTACATGCATTACATGGCAGATTTTTACCAATCAACATGCGATAACATGCTGCACCACCAGATGCCCCGATGATTGGAGCCACAATCGGTACGATGAAATAAGGGATATCTCGTGCACCTGTAAAAGCAACTTTTCCGAACCCTGCAACGAAGGTAAACAATTTAGGACCAAAATCACGTGCAGGATTCATCGCAAACCCGGTTAATGGCGCAGTGGCAGCACCAATGACCGCAACCAAAATACCAATCAACAACGGTGCTAATGGGCCACGAGGAATACCATTACCATCATCTGTCAGCGCCATGATCAAACACATTAAAATTGAAGTGATCACGATCTCAACCAGCGATGCCTGAATCAGAGATATAGATGGATGTGGATAGGTACTGAAAATACTGGTCAGATACAAACTTTCCGGCGTGCCTGGAATGATGTTATGAGCCTGTTCATAATCAATAAACAAGTTGTAGTAGAGCACATAACAGACAAGTGCACCGCCAAATGCGCCTGCAGTTTGCGAGATGATGTAAGGGACAACTTTTTTGCCATCAAAGCAGGCAAACAACCACAAAGCAATGGTAACTGCAGGGTTCAGATGTGCGCCTGAAATCGCAGCTGTCAGATACACCGCAAGTGCAATACCTAACCCCCATACAATACAAATTTCCCATAATCCGAAACTGGCGCCTGCAAGTTTGACTGCACACAAACAGCTGGCTCCAAAAAATATAAACAAGCCGGTTCCCATAAATTCGGCTACGCATTGCGCTTTCAATGATTCATTCATACCTGTCCCTTAGTCAGTCGCTTCATGTGATTGAACATAGGGCTACCTAAACAGCAGTTAGCACTATGGCTGATATCTGAATGTAAAAATTTCACAATAAATATATCTGTCAGAAAGGTTAAATAATTGGCTTGTTGTTTTTTGGTTGGGGTAAAAAATCGTGCTGCGATGACAAATTATTGTGGTCTGAGATTCATTCTTTTGTGATTTATGGAGAGAACACAAATGGTTACGAAAAAGCTTGAGATATTAAAATCTGGCGATTTTATTCTTTAAATATTGTTACCCCTCTCTCAATTTTCCTAACCTTTCTAAACAAACATATTTTTTATTTCTTTTCCTTTAATTTTTAGCCATCAAAAAAGGCTTCAAAAAGCAAATATTCAAGAATGAATAGACTTAATTATTCAGGCGTGCGCGAATATCACATCAATATATTCATGTCATCTTGTTTTTTTCATTTTTGCATTTATCAATTACAAAAAATTAATATACGGCAATATTTTGCAATGCCTTGTATTTAAAGGCCCCCAACCTATCCGATGACAATTAAGCTTAAATTTTTCCTGTTTTAAATCATCAAGACAGCCATTCTTTTTTATCACTTCTTCGTATATTCGCTCTGCAGCTCTCCCAGAAATTAAGTCGAGGTATCACATGCAACAAGAAGCGTTAGGTATGGTCGAAACCCGTGGGTTAACCGCCGCGATTGAAGCCGCAGACACCATGGTTAAGTCCGCCAATGTCATGTTGGTGGGTTACGAAAAAATCGGTTCCGGTCTGGTGACCGTGATCGTTCGGGGCGATGTCGGTGCCGTGAAAGCAGCAACCGATGCAGGTGCACAAGCAGCCGCAAATGTCGGCGAAGTTGTTGCGACGCACGTTATTCCTCGTCCTCACACTGATGTTGAAAAAATTCTTCCAAAAGGAATTAGCCAATGAGTCAGGACAACCTGGTCGAACAAATCATGGCCCAGGTGATGGCGAAAGTTAGCGATCAAACTGCGGCTAAGACCCCGCAACCAACACAACGAGGCACAACAATGGCTGAAAAATCCTGCAGCTTAACTGAATTCGTGGGCACCGCGATTGGTGACACAATCGGGCTGGTCATCGCAAACGTCGATCAACAATTACTCGACGCAATGAAACTGGAAAAACGTTATCGCTCTATCGGCATTCTCGGTGCGCGTACCGGTGCTGGTCCGCACATTATGGCGGCAGATGAAGCGGTTAAAGGAACTAACACTGAAGTGGTGTGCATTGAGTTGCCACGTGACACCAAAGGTGGTGCAGGTCATGGTTCTTTAATCGTTTTCGGTGGTGAAGACGTTTCTGACGTGAAACGCGCAGTTGAAGTTGCACTGAAAGAACTCGACCGTACTTTCGGCGATGTTTATGCAAATGATGCTGGTCATATCGAATTGCAATATAGCGCTCGCGCCAGTTACGCACTGGAAAAAGCATTCGGCGCACCTCTGGGCAAAGCATGTGGCGTGATCGTCGGTGCACCTGCTTCTATCGGTGTATTGATGGCTGATACCGCTGTCAAATCAGCGAATGTCGATGTGGTTGCATACAGCACCCCTGCCAATGGCACCAGCTTCAGTAACGAAGCCATTCTGATCGTTTCAGGTGATTCAGGCGCTGTCCGTCAGGCGGTGATCTCTGCCCGTGAAATCGGTAAGACCTTACTCGGCGCACTGGGTGATGAACCAACGAATACCCGTCCTTCCTACATCTGAGCGTGAGTGAGGTTTTTTCATGAGATCGAAAAGATTTGAAGCACTGGCAAAACGCCCTGTCAACCAGGACGGCTTTGTCAAAGAATGGGTGGAAGAAGGCTTCATTGCCATGGAAAGCCCGAATGATCCGAAACCATCTATCAAGATTGTGAACGGTGAAGTCGTTGAGTTGGACAGCAAACCCAAAGCACAGTTTGACCTGATTGACCATTTCATTGCGCGTTACGGTATTAACCTCAAACGCGCTGAAGAAGTCATGGCGATGGATTCTAAAAAACTAGCCAACATGCTGTGTGATCCGAACGTTTCACGTAAAGACATCGTGCCGTTAACCACCGCAATGACACCAGCAAAAATTGTTGAAGTCATGACCCATATGAACGTGGTGGAAATGATGATGGCGATGCAGAAAATGCGTGCACGCCGTACCCCATCACAACAAGCACACGTCACCAACGTGCGTGACAACCCGGTTCAGATCGCTGCAGATGCAGCAGAAGGCGCTTTCCGCGGCTTCGATGAACAGGAAACGACGGTCGCGGTGGCTCGTTATGCACCATTCAACGCGATTGCACTTCTGGTTGGTTCACAGGTCGGTCGCCCAGGCGTATTGACTCAGTGTTCACTCGAAGAAGCAACCGAGCTGAAACTCGGGATGTTGGGTCACACCTGCTATGCAGAAACCATTTCTGTGTACGGGACTGAACCGGTATTTACCGATGGTGACGATACGCCTTGGTCAAAAGGCTTCCTCGCCTCTTCTTACGCTTCCCGTGGTCTGAAAATGCGTTTCACCTCAGGTTCAGGCTCTGAAGTTCAGATGGGTTATGCCGAAGGCAAATCCATGTTGTATCTGGAAGCGCGTTGTATCTACATCACCAAAGCGGCTGGTGTACAGGGTCTGCAAAACGGTTCTGTCAGCTGTATCGGTGTGCCTTCAGCCGTGCCATCAGGCATTCGTGCGGTTCTGGCTGAAAACCTGATCTGTTCCGCGATTGACCTTGAGTGTGCTTCCAGTAACGACCAGACATTCACTCACTCTGATATGCGTCGTACTGCACGTCTGCTGATGCAGTTCCTGCCTGGTACTGACTTCATTTCATCTGGTTACTCTGCGGTTCCGAACTACGACAACATGTTCGCAGGTTCAAACGAGGATGCAGAAGACTTTGATGATTACAACGTGATTCAACGCGACCTAAAAGTTGACGGTGGTTTACGCCCTGTTCGTGAAGAAGATGTTGTTGCGGTTCGTAACAAAGCAGCCCGAGCACTGCAAGCGGTCTTCGCTGGGATGGGGTTACCTCCAATCACTGACGAAGAAGTCACCGCGGCAACTTACGCCCACGGGTCGAAAGACATGCCTGAACGCAACATCGTTGAAGATCTGAAAGCGGCTCAGGAAATCATCGAACGCAACCGTACCGGTCTGGAAGTTGTGAAAGCACTGGCACAAGGCGGTTTCGCTGATGTTGCTCAAGACATGCTTAACATCCAGAAAGCCAAGATCTCCGGCGACTATCTGCATACCTCCGCAATCATCGTAGGCGACAACCAAGTGCTGTCCGCGGTGAATGATGTGAATGACTACGCAGGTCCAGGTACTGGTTATCGTCTGGAAGGTGAACGTTGGGAAGAAATCCGAATGCGCTTGACCCTAACGAATTGGGATAAGGAAGACGTGTCATGGTTGATATTAACGAAAAGCTATTACGTCAGATCATCGAAGAAGTGCTGCAAGGCATGCAGACACAGGACAAAAGCGTCTCCTTCAAGCAAACCGCTGCTGCGCCTGTTTCCGGTGACTGCTTTCTGAAAGAAGCTGGTGAAGCCAAACCCGGCACTGGTCGTGATGAAGTGGTCATCGCGGTAGGCCCTGCGTTTGGTTTGTCTCAGACCACTAACATGGTGGGTCTGTCCCACAAAAACATTTTGCGTGAAGTGATCGCAGGCATCGAAGAAGAAGGCTTAAAGGCACGCGTGATCCGCTGCTTTAAATCTTCCGACGTTGCGTTTGTTGCGGTGGAAGGAAACCGTTTGAGCGGTTCAGGCATCTCGATTGGTATTCAGTCCAAAGGGACCACCGTGATCCACCAACGGGGTCTACCGCCACTTTCCAACCTGGAGCTGTTTCCGCAGGCACCGCTGATCACGCTGGAAACCTACCGCCAGATTGGCAAAAACGCAGCGAAATATGCCAAAGGTGAATCACCACAACCAGTGCCAACACTGAACGATCAGATGGCACGTCCGAAATATCAGGCCAAATCAGCGGTACTGCATATCAAGGAAACCAAACACGTGGTGATCGGTAAGAACGCGCAGGAATTACAGGTCGCACTTTAATAAAGGAAAACACAATGAATTCAGAAGCTATTGAATCCATGGTTCGTGATGTGTTGAGCAAAATGAACAGCCTGCAAGGTGCGTCAAC
>QKFI01000262.1 GCA_003251455.1 Tolumonas sp. | reverse complement strand
GCCTTCTGTTTTATTGATTTTTTCGCCATTGAACATGGAATCAATCGCATCCCGCAGATCAACGTCATTTGCTAAATCAATCAACAGATCCAATGTTTCTTCAGTAATCAGGTTTTTGGAGTAGTCCACCAGCACTTTATCTTTGAAAGTGGTAGAAAACTTGTCAAAACGAGCTGAATCTGCAGCAAATAACTCACTCAATTTGAGCGTTTTGTTCGCAGCAAAATGCGCTTCCAGCGCTTTCCATGCTTTAGTCTGGGTAGGATTGATGTTTTTCATCGTGTCTTGTTTCCTGAGAGTCGATTAATAAACTGTTGCTGTCTGCATGCACATTTTTGTGCCCCCACTTACATGCAGACAGAGCCGATGATTCAGTCCGGAGTGTACACCTTTTTATTGTAAAAAACCTCTTTGCGACATACCGCTTAATAATCAGAAAACTGAAATCACCTGAAATAACAATTCATTAATAGTTGCGTAAAACTTTGATAGGAAAACGTTACAAACCATATGGATTAATGAACGAATCCACCTGTCTTCAGAGGTGAATTACAGCTCCCGGCTTTGGCGAGCAATATCACAAAATGCACGAATTAACGGTTCTTCGAGACGTTTTTTCGGTACACACAGGCCAACATCAAAAGGTTTTAATGCAGGGGAGACATCCATTATCCGGACTTTATCGCCTTTCGGGCTATGATCGATGACTGCATCTGGTACCAAACCAACCCCACAACCCAAAGCGACCATACTCACAATAGCCTCGTTGCCAGCTATTTCGGCGTAGATATTCGGACTAATACCCCGATTCCGAAACCATTGATCCGTACGTTTTCTGGCAAGCCCCTGCTGCGACAAAATCACAGGGAGATGATCCCAATCCGGTTCATCATTCACTAACCAGCGTGCCACCGGACTATTCCCCCGAGGGGCAATAAAAACGAGCGGGACTTCCTGCAATGAAATGAAATGCAGTTTGCCAGGTAATGCATCAGGTCGGGCGGCAATCGCCATATCGACCTCATCGCCCAACACTTTTTCAACCGCCAGTGCGGGATCTCCCGTCTCAAGCTTGATTTCAAGTTGTGGATAACGGGCCCGGAAACGGCTCAGGACATCCGGAAGGAGAAAATAACTTGCCGTCACCGAACAAAACAGACGGATCCGTCCCTGCAATGCCTCAACCGGATGCCGAAACTCCTCACGCAGATCCTGCCATTCCTGCAGCCAACGTTCGGCAAATTCCAGCAACCGTTTACCTTCCGAAGTGAGCACAACACTGCGATTATCCCGCTCAAACAGGGCACAGCCAGTCTCCTGTTCCAATCGTTGCATGGTGCGGCTTAGCGTTGATGGGCTCACTGCCATCTGATTGGCGGTGTTCGCAAAATGGAGTGTGCGGGCAAGATGAGCAAATAGCGATAACGATCGGAAATCCATACCTTTTCCTATATTGCAGAAAACGCAACAAAGTGTTCCAAATATATCATTTCCAGCAATGTTCTGCCTCGTTTATAGTAGTTTCGTTTTCGGCCCTCTGTCCGTCATCAGACATCACACAGCAAATTAATTTTATAGATGGAGCTATTCTCAATGGCTAACTACTTCAACACCCTGAACCTGCGCCAGCAGTTAGAACAGTTAGGCAAATGCCGTTTCATGGCTCGCGACGAATTCGCAAGCGGTTGTGACTTCCTGAAAGGCAAAAAAGTTGTGATCGTGGGCTGTGGTGCTCAGGGTCTGAACCAGGGTCTGAACATGCGTGATTCAGGTCTGGACGTTTCTTATGCACTGCGTGCTGAAGCGATTGCAGAAAAACGTAAATCATTCAAACAAGCTTCTGAGAATGGCTTCAAAGTTGGTACTTATGAAGAGCTGATCCCAACTGCGGATCTGGTTGTTAACCTGACTCCAGACAAACAACACACCAGCGTTGTGAAAGCAGTGATGCCTTTAATGAAAGAAGGTGCTGCATTAGGTTACTCACACGGCTTCAACATCGTTGAAGAAGGTACTCAGGTTCGTAAAGATCTGACTGTTGTCATGGTTGCACCAAAATGCCCTGGTACTGAAGTTCGTGAAGAATACAAACGTGGTTTCGGTGTTCCTACACTGATCGCGGTTCACCCAGAAAACGATCCAAAAGGCGACGGTCAGGCAATCGCGAAAGCATGGGCAGCAGCAACTGGCGGTCACCGTGCAGGCGTTCTGGAATCATCTTTTGTTGCAGAAGTAAAATCTGACCTGATGGGTGAGCAGACTATCCTGTGCGGTATGCTGCAGGCTGGTTCTATCCTGTGCTACGAGAAAATGATTGCTGACGGCATCGACGCTGGCTACGCAGGTAAACTGCTGCAATTCGGTTGGGAAACAGTGACCGAAGCGCTGAAACAAGGCGGTATCACCGCAATGATGGATCGTCTGTCAAACCCAGCGAAACTGCGTGCGTTTGAACTGGCTGAAGAAATGAAAGTGCTGATGCGTGCACTGTTCCGTAAACATCAGGACGATATCATCAGCGGCGCATTCTCAAGCGGCATGATGGCTGACTGGGCAAACAACGACGCTGACCTGTTCAGATGGCGTGAAGAAACTGGTGCATCTGCATTCGAAAACGCACCAGCATTCGATGGTACTATCGCTGAACAAGAATACTTCGACAATGGCATCCTGATGGTTGCAATGGTCAAAGCAGGTGTTGAACTGGCATTCGAAACAATGACTGAATCAGGCATCATTGCTGAATCAGCTTACTACGAATCACTGCACGAGTTGCCACTGATCGCAAACACCATCGCTCGTAAACGTCTGTACGAAATGAACGTGGTTATCTCTGACACTGCTGAATATGGTAACTACCTGTTCGCAAACGCAGCTGTACCATTACTGAAAGAACACATCATGCCTAAAGTTGGCACTGACGTGATCGGTAAAGGTCTGTCACTGAAAGACAACGGTGTTGATAACGTTGTTCTGGTTCAGGTGAACGAAGCAATTCGCAATCACCCAATCGAGCAGGTTGGTAAAGTACTGCGCGGTTACATGAAAGATATGAAACGTATCGCTGTTGGCGGCTAATTTTCCCGTTGGTAGCCGAAAGCCCGTATCTCAGGATGCGGGCTTTTTTATTATTTAGGAACGACAGGTATCACCATTTCAATATCCCAAAATCCGTCTTCTTTACCGTTATTGAAATAACGTTCGAAACAAGCACCTTCTCCAAACTGATAATCACTTTGTGCAAGATCCGCAAAGAATCCACGCCATGGTGTTTCAAAGTCATCGTGTTCAATACGACAACGTCGTATCGCATATTTTCCAGCAGGTATCTCTTGTCGCTGTACATCCCCACTGACCGATACATTTTCAGAAATCGTCACAGCAACATCGGTTTTCAATTCGGATGGTGGTGTAATATCCGGGTTATCCCAGTACAACGCCAACCATTCCCCTTTCACACCATGTTCGTTACACCACCCCATCAGCCGCTCAAACCCGCCACCAATGACCTCAGAATAAGGTCCCGTCACGCGGATATAAGCGATTGATTGTGCATTTCTTTCAACGACTTCAATCATTTTCTTTTCCAACGGAGAGTAAAGAGATCAGTATAGTCGACGAATAATTGTTTCCGACTGACGATCCAGCCGTTAAACTTAATATGTCTTTCAAACGCATTAATCGTTTTCATGAGTCGTCGTCGCAGCCGTTATGTATCACCTCAGATCCAATACACCGCATGCCACGAATGTGATGCGTTGGTAATTGTGCCCCCCTTGCAACCGGGGCAACAGGCTGTATGCCCATATTGCGGCCATACGCTCCGAACCCTTCCCACCCAAATCCGGCAACGACCACTGGTCTATAGCATCACGGCACTTATTATGTTGCTGTGCAGCAATATGTTCACGTTTCTTGGGATGGAGGTGAAAGGCATTCATCAGGATATGACGCTGTTTCAGACGGCATCCGTCTTATTGGAAGAGCAATACCCTGCTTTGGCGGCTTTGGTCTATCTGTTTATTCAAGTTCTCCCCTCGATTTGTCTGACGCTGATTTGTCTAATCTATACCCGTTTGGGTCATTGGCGAGGGAAACGGCTCAGGAAAATATATACAGTCTGGCTATTTCGCCTGATCCCCTGGTGTATGGTGGAAGTCTTCCTGATTGGTGTGCTG
Organism: Tolumonas sp.; assembly: GCA_003251455.1. Taxonomy (GTDB): domain Bacteria; phylum Pseudomonadota; class Gammaproteobacteria; order Enterobacterales; family Aeromonadaceae; genus Tolumonas. The sequence continues at coordinate 13,528 of QKFI01000262.1, read as the reverse complement.
GTCAGCTTAATTAAAATTTCTTCATTAGCTGAAATTGAACTGGGTTATAGTTTCTGGGCCTATGTTCTGTTTGCGATTGCAATGCTCAAGGCCTTCAGCGGTATTGATCGTGACTGGCTTTGGCAGCAACAAAGTGGCCCTATTCATTTGCGTACACCACCAATCCCTCAAGGTCGGGCAATTGACCAGGGCTTAACGCTTTGTCACGGTTGTCATGGTTTGGCGCCTCTCCGTGCGGGCCATTGTCCTCGTTGCAATGCACATTTACATGCTCGTAAACCACATAGCATTCAGTGGACACTGGCATTACTGTTTACGTCCATCATTTTATATATTCCTGCGAACCTGTTACCGATTATGGTGACCGAAACTCTTGGGAATCAAACGTATTCTACCATTCTGGGTGGGGTTGTGCTGCTATGGAATATGCATTCCTATCCTGTCGCGCTGGTGATATTCATCGCCAGTGTGTTAGTCCCCATTGCAAAAATGCTGATTATTGGTTGGCTTTGCTGGACCGTAAAACGACAGGATACAGAACATCTACACGGTTATACCCGTCTCTACCGGATAACTGAGTTCATCGGACGATGGTCCATGGTTGATGTGTTTGTGGTTGCAATCCTAGTTGCGCTGATCAGAATGGGAAAACTGATGTCAGTCTATCCAGGCGCTGCAGCACTGGCCTTTGCTGGTGTCGTGATCCTAACGATGTTATCCGCAATGAGTTTTGACCCTCGCTTGCTATGGGATCAACAGGCAACTTCCTCTACGTTACCGACTGCTGAAAGGGCAACGAACCGTGACGAATAATTACGCGAATATCAAAAAACTGAAACGTATTTCTCCTATCTGGCTGATCCCTATTGTCGCTGCGGTAATCGGACTTTGGATGGTCTTTACTACGATTCATAATCAAGGGCCGTTGATCACCTTACAAATGGATAACGCAGAAGGCCTTGAGCCAGGTAAAACAGCCATTAAAGCCAGAAATGTCGAAATGGGTAAGGTGGAAACTGTTCGACTCAGCACTGATTTAAAACATGTCATCGCAACGGCTCGCATGAGCGTCGATGCAGAACCGTTATTACGAACTGATACACAGTTCTGGGTAGTCAAACCACGCGTTGGGAAAAGTGGTATCTCTGGACTCAATACCCTGCTTTCCGGCTCCTACCTCGAATTACAACCAGGCAAAAGTGATGAGTCTAAAACTGAATTCACGGTGTTGGATACGCCGCCGGTCACCTCGCCAAATGCGCCGGGCTTACGTATTGAGATAAATAGCGAACTTGACTCTTCGCTTTCGATTGGTGACCCCGTATTGTATCGCGGTTTTACCGTTGGTCGGGTCGAACAGGCTGCTTTCCAGCCAGATACGCGCGAAATGCGTTATCAACTCTTTATTCAAGCGCCTTACGACGCACTGGTGACCACGAATAGTCGATTCTGGATCAATAGCGGTGTACAGCTGCAAGCAGCAACGGACGGGATCAAATTTAAGACCGGAACGCTGGAAACTATTTTATCTGGCGGTGTCAGTTTCAGCGTACCGCCCGGATGGGATCTGGGTGAACCAGTCAAAAACCATCAAAAGTTCAACCTCTATGCAGATGAAGAAAGCAGTACAATCCGCCGTTATTCAGCAAACGTAGACTACATCCTCTTATTTGATGATTCGATCCGTGGTTTGAATCCGGGTGCGCCGGTTGAATACCGAGGTATACAAATTGGCCGAGTGCTATCTGTACCATTCTCGTTACCGAATCTGGATATTTTGACGGCCCGTATCCGCCAGATCCCCGTACTTATTCGTATTGAACCGGGTCGGATCCGACCAGACATGGACAAAGACAAGCTTCAGGATTGGGAAACTGAATTTACGACAGCCATCAAACAAGGGCTGCGGGCATCTCTACGCTCCGGTAATCTGCTGACCGGCTCACTCTATGTGGATCTGAACTTTTATCCGGAAGCCCCGAAAGTCAGCGGGCTAGGAACCTTAGACAAGTATAAAACACTTCCGACAATGTCTGGTGGGTTGGCTCGCATCGAACAACAGATAGTCCAGTTACTGAATAAACTGAATCAGTTAGATGTAGAAGGTACATTGACGAAAGCTCAGACCATGCTGACCGAGACTCAGGCCGCTATGGCGAATGTCAGAAAAGTAAGTGCCAGTATGGATAAAATTGCCGATCAGGCCAGTACACAGGCCTTACCTGCTGAATTGAAATCGACACTCGCAGATATTCAGAAAACACTGCAAGGACTTTCTGCTACATCACCGGCATACAATGAGTTGAATCGCTCGATCCAATCGCTGAACCGTGTACTTCGCGAAGTTCAGCCTGTCGCGCGTACCTTGAATGAAAAACCGAATGCCTTGTTATTCCAGCCAGCACAGGCTTCAGACCCTGAACCAAGGAAAGCAAAAGAATGATCAAAAGTACTCTTTTTTTGACAGCAATGCTCTTGATGGTTGCCTGTAGCAGCACGGACACCACACAGCACTATTACGCGATTGCCTTACCTGCTGCCAGCAATGAACAAGTATTGCCAGTGAACAGTAAACCGGTGGTGGCGGTACAAAATGTCACGCTGGCGGATTATCTCAACGAATTAGGGCTCGTCTATCAACAAAATGATGTGCAATTAATCAGCGCGAACCAACATCGCTGGGCCGAGGCATTGGATAAACAACTGACCCGGGCATTATTACTCTCATTAAGAACAGCGTTACCTGATTATCAATGGCAAACCAATGCGCAAGTGAATGAGACCACACCGCAACTGATTATCAGTGTGCGTGGTTTTCATGGGTTAGCAGACGGCCATGCGGTGATCAGTGGTGAATGGCGGTTAACAAAAGGAATGCAATCCTATACCGGTGAATTCAATCAGCAGTTCCCTTTGAAGGATGATGGTTATCCGGCATTAGTGAGAGCGTTAGGTGATGGCTGGCAAACAACCATTCAGCGCATTGCTTTACAGTTAGCGCCATTATTGAAATAAATTATCTTTCCGGAATAAACAAACGGCGACTCATTCAGTCGCCGTTTTGCTTTTATTGCTGATAATAGGTTTTATACCAGCTGACAAATTTCGCTAAACCATCAGTTAATGGCGTGTGTGGCTTAAAGCCAATTTGTGCTTCCAAAGCACTGGTATCTGCGCTCGTTTCCAATACATCGCCCGGTTGCATCGGCAACAAATTCATTTTCGCTGGCACACCTAAGGCAGTTTCCAGCTCCGTGATAAATTTTTTCAATTCAACCGGCTGACTGTTCCCGATATTGTAAACCCGATATGGCGCACTACTTTCTGCTGGTGTTCCGGTTTCCACCGTCCAGTTTTCGTTCCGCTGTGGGATCTCGTCCGCCAACCGTACCACTGCTTCCGCAATATCATCAATGAACGTGAAGTCCCGGCGCATTTCACCATAGTTATACACATCAATTGGCTGCCCAGCGAGGATCGCTTTGGTGAATTTGAATAACGCCATATCCGGTCTGCCCCAAGGGCCATACACGGTAAAGAAGCGTAATCCGGTACACGGCAAACCATACAAATGTGCATAGCTATGACTCATCAGCTCATTGGCTTTCTTGGTTGCTGCATACAACGAAACCGGGTGGTCTACACTGTCAGCCGTAGAAAATGGTGTTTTACGGTTGAGTCCATAGACTGAACTGGAAGATGCGTACAGCAAATGCTCAATCCGGTGGTGACGACATCCTTCCAGAATATTCAGATGACCAATTAAGTTCGCATCCGCATATGCATGCGGATTTTCCAGCGAATAACGAACCCCTGCCTGTGCGCCTAAGTGAATCACGCGTTGAAACTGATGGGTTGCAAACAAAGTTGCGATGAAATCGCGATCAGCAAGATCACCTTTCAAAAACTGAAACGCTTCATGCTTCTGCAATAAATTGAGTCGGCTATGTTTTAAATCAACATCATAATAATCATTCAGGTTATCAATTCCTGTTACTTGATGTCCGGCTTCCAACAGTCGTTCTGAAACATGAAAACCGATAAAGCCCGCAGCCCCTGTAACCAGATAATGCATGTTATTCTCCCACCTTCAGGATCGGTGTGTAGTGATAAATGGTTGCACCAGAATAAGTTACCTGCTGACAAGCAGGATTAATCGCTTCCGCATTAAACAAATACCAGTGATCACCATGTCTTAGCCCCATATCAATGCCTTTATCGGCAATAAAACAATCTTGGAGATTATTGATTGGTCCTAATACCCAACGATGAGGCTTCTCAGCAACCCAGTAAGCAGCATCTGTTCGTTGTGGCTCATTCGGTTGCAAATAGGCAAAATGTTCAACCGGACGTTCAGCAAATAACAGGAATTGCTCCCTGAAATTCGTCAGTAACAACTCGTCTTGCGGAGTCAAACGTTGATTCACTGCTTGCATGATTTCCTGAGGCGTACGCAAATAGTTCATTAATGGATAAGACCAGAAACCATAGTGCAGCCAAAGTAACATCATCGTTGCGAGAATTGCAGTGAAAGGCTGACGACGCCAGATCCAGTTCGCCAGTAAACCTAACAAACCAAGTGAAAGCCCTAATGCCCAGGGCGAATCCATTTCGCCACCAATTTTGTCCAGCAAAGCCGGCTTGATAAGCAGAGCAAGTCCAGCGATCAGGAAGATAGCACTTAACAGCCAACCCAAGCCATGAAGTAAGCGACCTGGCCAGCGACGCTGCAGCCAATCAGGTAGCCAATATGCGATCAGCATTGCCATGATAGGCGTTGCAGGCGTGATATAGACCCCGCGCTTTCCGGCCGATGCAGAGAAAAAGACCAAGATTAATACCAAATAGCCCGTCAGTACGAGCAACGGTTTGGACGTTGTCTTTCCTTCCTTTTTCAGTTGCCAGATCAACCATGGGATCAGCAACGACCACGGTAACCAAAATGGCGGAATCACAGAGGTCAGATAAAACCAGAAAGGCTTAATATGATGCCATGCATTGGCATAGCGGGTCACAGTCTGGTGGAATAAGATGTTATCCCGGTAAGCAATATATTCCGGTAACGGATGATGTTGAACCGCCAGTAACATTGGAACCAACCACAATGCACAGGCAGCCAGCATGACGAGAGGTCCAGCAACCCCTTTCAACCAACTGGCTTTCGAGGCATTTTTCAATTGTGACCAATGCGTCCAAATCGCAGGGATCAATATTAAGGCCGCGAGAATACCAACACCTTTCGTGATAATCCCAAGCCCGGCAGCAAACCAACCAAGGTAATACCAGCGCCATTGACCACCTGCAAACAGAAAACGCAGGAAACCATAACCGCCCAGCGTGATGTAAAACGTGACCAGCTCATCGATTTGCGCCTGTTTTGCCTGAACAACAAACTGTACGGTAAACAACAACAGCAACCCGGCACGAAATGCTGTTGCCTTATCCCATAAGCGGCGACTGATATCATAAACCAGCGCAATACAACCAAGCCCAGCGAACAAGGATGGCAATAAAAAAGCGATCCGCATCGACCCCGTAATCAGGTAACCAATGGCGATGCTCCACATAAACATCGGTGGTTTATCCGGATAAATTTCACCACCACGAAATGGAAACAACCACTGCCCTGATTCCACCATTTGCTTTGCGACTAAAGCAAACCGAGGCTCATCTGCAGGCCAGGGATCCCGTAACCCGAGCCCTGCACCTAATACCAGCAGACCTAATCCAAGCAGAAAGAAAAGATTGAGACGATTGGAATCCCAACCCTGAAGCAGACGACGGTCAGTAATCATGCATGATCCTGTCTGTAAGATTTAATGTGAGGCGCGATCTCGATGCCAACCGCGGTGTCGGATATCCAGATATAAACTATACCCAGCAGTAAAGGTTGGAAATAAATTTTGTAATACGCCCACTGAATCCTGCTTTGAGGAAAACAAGAAATAACACAGTGTCATCAAACTCCCCAGAATGCTCATGTACCAGAACACACGAGGCATCACAGGCTTACCGGCTCGTTTAGAAGCAATAAACTGAACCAGCCACCGCCCGCCAAACATCAACGCACCGGTATAACCGATCAGTTTCCAACCGGTAATGACAATCCCCGTCCATTCCAACCACGAGATCGGGGTATTGAGAAAATCACTCGTCATTCAATATCTCCTGAATGACAATTCGTTTTGCACGCATCTGCAACCAACGAACACCAAATACATCCACTAAACCAACCCATAAGCGGTTCCAGACACCGTAATTAGAAGTTCCAGCCATACGAGGACGATGATTTACCGGATGAACCAGCATTTTACCGCCCAGACTCTGGACCAGCGTCGGCACATAACGATGCATATGATTGAATGCAGGTAAACGGATATACCAGTCACGGCGTACAGCTTTCAAACCACAACCGACATCGGGAATGCCATCTTTCAACATCCAGTTCCGGAAACCATTCGCCAGTTTTGAAGAAAGACGTTTTACCCAGTCGTCCCGACGATTCACGCGATGACCAATAATGCCAACATTCATTGGGTCTTGCGCATAAGCAGTTTGAATTGCTTTGAGCATGCCTGGAATATCAGCCGGATCGTTCTGACCATCGGCATCCAATACAACAACCCAGTCACCCTTACCATGGCGGACACCATTTAAGACAGAAAAGCTCTGCCCTACAGACTGTTGGTGACGAATTACGGTCAGTTTTTTAAATCCTTCATCGCGTACCGCTTTCAGAATTTCAAAGGTTTGGTCCGTGCTTCCATCATCCACATAGATCAATTCATAATCGAATTGTCCTTCCATTGCCGCTTTGATTTCATTAATCAAAGGACGGATATTCTCAGCTTCATTTTTTGCCGGAATGACAATCGTTACCGCAGGATGATTTGATTTTTCAACACTCATGGATTGTTCCTGAATTTTCTGGATAGCCGACCTAAACGACTGGAGGGCATATATTTTGCCAGATAACTCAGTCTGAATAAACTATCGCTGCGCCTTGTTACAAGTCTACGTAGGAAACCTGATATAATCCTTAAGTGACTTGGGAATGAAGAATATGCAGTCTGATTATTTACAACGTTTTGGCGGAATCGGCCGACTTTACGGAAACACCGCGCTCGAAACATTTTCAAAAAGCCATATCTGTGTGATAGGTATCGGTGGGGTTGGCTCATGGGCAGCTGAAGCATTGGCGCGTTCAGGTATTGGTAAAATTACTTTAATCGATATGGATGACGTTTGTATTACCAATACAAACCGTCAGATCCATGCACTCACCGGACAGGTTGGCCAGCAAAAAACTGATGTCATGGCCGCACGCATTCGATTGATCAACCCGGACTGTGACGTTCATGTGATCGACGACTTTATTTCTGAATCGAATTTAGCAGACTATATTTCGGAGCAATTTGATTTTGTGGTTGATGCAATTGATAGTCTGCCAGCCAAGGTCGCTCTCCTGAATTATTGTAAACGCAAGAAAATTCGCATCATCACGACTGGTGGTGCGGGTGGACAGATGGACCCAACGCAGATCACCATTACCGATCTGGCAAAAACGACTCAAGATCCGCTGGCCGCACGAGTGCGTTCCGACTTACGCCGCAAATTTGGCTTTCCTCGTGATCCAAAAAAGAAATTCGGGATCCCCTGCGTGTATTCAACAGAACAATTAACCTATCCAGATGGTGATGGGGGGACCTGTCAGGCGAAAGCCAGCAGTGATGGGAATATGAAAATGGATTGTGCATCCGGCTTTGGAGCAACAACGGTGGTGACAGCTACATTTGGGTTTGTTGCCGTCTCACATGTCCTGAAAAAATTATCAGGTAAGTGATCATTCTGTTGTGAGTTAAAAAAAAGCACAAATGAAAAAGCCTGAGCGATCTTTTTCAAAAGCAAAATAACTTAGCTGTTTGTATTCATCAAAACAACATCGGCATAAACTTTCCCTTCCAGGAAGTCGATACCTAAATCAGTTAACTGCTTGCGTCTAGCATCGTCATCGACACCGACAGCCATCATTGGTACACAGTTACTTTCTGCAAAGGAAACCCAACGAGCCCATTGATCTTCCGGTACCGTTTTAATATCCATTCGCAGCGCATCAACTGGTAATGACATCGCAGTGATCTGCATCAGCAGTTTGACGTCATAACAAAAACGTACGCCACATGCTCTCAAATCTTGAATCACTTCAACTATATTTGACTGTTTGTTGCCTGCATCCAAGTGCATGATGTTGATCATAACCCAACGATTCACTGATGGATCAGATAGCATCAACAATGCCTCTGAAATCTCTTCTTCAAGTAATGAGTCAGCAAACAGGCTGATACAGCAACATCCTGTCAAATCATGTGCGGCTAAAACAGGCTCAGCCATCCGGCATACTTCAAGATCAAGATTCTGGCGTAGACCCATATGGTTTACGATTTTCATAAACATAGCAGGGTCTTTATGCTGTTTATGCAGCAATGACATTTCGTGGCCATACAACTCTCCATTTTGTCTGAAGATAGGTTGTGCCACAAATCGAAGTGATGCCTTATTTAGTACGGCAGGTAATCCGTCCAGCATTCTATCCCTCCGCCCAAAGTCTTAGATAAATATACTAATTTCACCAAAATCCAGAATCAGTGCTAGCAGTTTTAATTTTAAGCATGAACCGCACAAAAATCACTCATTTTTTTCCACACTGCAAGCAAGCCATTTGCTCTGGAAGGAGTGATATGCTGCTGGAATCCGAGGTGCTCCAAATAATATGCTACCTGAAAACCACAGATCATGTCAGCTGGTTGATGATTAACCGCCGCCAAAATTGTGATCGCTAACGCTTTCACGATCCGGGATTCGCTGTCTACGGCAAAATGAAACGTGCCATTTTTATCATTATAACAAAGAAGCCAGGTTTTACTTTCGCACCCATGCACTTCAAACTCTTTTTTTTTCAGATCATCTGGAATGCTAGGGATTGATTTGGCTAGCAATAATAATTGCCTGTAACGCTGATCCCAGCCACCTGCTTGATTTAGCAGGCGCTTAATTTCAGTATCATCCAGCACTGTACCAGATCCAACCGGATATTGCAGTGCAAATGCGGATAATTCAGACATCCAATAACTCCATTGTTTGTTGCAGGTGGCTCAGAAACAGCATGATCTCCTGATCAGTATTGTAGATCCCGGGGGATATACGCAACGTTCCGGATAAACCTAATGCTTCAATCAATGGCATGGCGCAATGATGACCACTACGCACTGCAACCCCTTGGGCATCGAGAAACTGGCACACATCATGATGATGAAATTGGGGTAACGAAATGGAGACCACACCCTGACGGGTGACAGGGTTGCCGATGATATGAACACCCTCAATAGCAGTTAAACCATTGACCAGTTGTTGCAATAATTGCTGATGATAGCGTTCAGAACCTTTGGCCATTTGTTCCCGGATAAACTTTAGAGCAGCCGCCAGGCCGATCGCTTCAGCAATCGGTGGTGTACCCGCCTCAAATCGAAATGGTGGTCGATTGAATGTCGAAGACTCATAAGTCACACGTTCAATCATTTCACCACCAAATTGCCAGGGATCCAATGTGTTAAGAAGAGCCTGTTTTCCATATAACACGCCAATTCCGGTCGGACCGTAAACTTTATGCCCGGAAAAAACATAGAAATCACAATCCAAAGCTTGAACATCTATATGGTTATGCGCAACGGCCTGCGCACCATCAATCAGCGTGAGCGCCCCAGCTTCATGCGCCAGACGTACAATCTCTTTCACTGGATTAACCGTGCCTAGTACATTTGAAACCTGAGTGACCGCAACCAAGCGAGTTTTGTCTGAGAGCATCTGACGATATTGGAATAAATCTAAATCGCCATTTTCCTGCAACGGGATAATCCGTAATCGTGCACCGGTTTTTAACGCGACCTGCTGCCATGGTACTAGATTCGCATGATGCTCCATCGCTGAAATGAGGATTTCATCACCCTGCTGTAAATAAGCGAGCCCCCATGCATAGGCGACTAAATTGATAGCTTCTGTGGTGCCCCGCGTCCAGATGATTTCTTCTCGATGAGCGGCATTCAGAAAATGGGTCACGTCATCTCTAGCACTTTCAAACGCGATGGTCGCCCGCGACGCTAATGCATGAGCACTGCGATGCACATTCGCATTATCATTCCGGTAATAACGATCCATTGCCTGCAACACAACTTCCGGTTTTTGGGTCGTTGCTGCATTATCCAGATAAATCAACGGGTAACCGTTAATTTGCTGATCAAGAATGGGAAACTGCTGGCGCACTTGCCAGACATCAAACGCGGTCATGGAAATTGATCATGTCAGGTGAAAATCTTCAAAGAAACATTGTATACGAAAAAGCAGCCGAACTGGCTGCTTTTACATGTTTACTTTACTGACACAAACCAACGGCTCTATCCTCCATCGTACATTCCAGTGGTGAAATCTGTTGTGAAACTTTCATGTCACTGGTTGGAGCCAAACAATGTTCTAAGATTGGTTTTGTCTCCTCAGAATAATGCCAGCCAGAAAGTAAAGAAGGCAGATGAGGATGACGGGGAGACCAGACAGACGACTTCCACTTTTCATGACCATATTGACGTAACTGCTCGAAATTATTGCACAAATTCTGGGCAAACTGACGGACAAGTGCGGTTCTCTGCTCATTCCGAAACGCGGAAGTAATCAGGTAAGACTGAACCATCATGACGGGCATATGCTTTTCAAGAAACGGATAATTCCGCTGGTCTGCAAACCCGACGCTATAGTCTTTCAGAAGCGATTCTGTTGCATCATTTTTTATATTTGTTGCCAACAGCTTGAAGTCTTTCCCTAATTTCTGCAGCAATGGTAAAGGTTGTCCACCAATCAGAACGACAACATCAACCTCTCTTTCTGCAGGCCCGACCCCAGGATGCGCCATTCGCCACAAGGCAGAACGCGCATATTTTGTCATATCGTCATCACCGAGAACGCCGGTCTCAATAAAAGGCTTCACGGTAACAGGCGCTTTGCCAAACAGTTTGAAATAGATATTTTTTGCTGTCAGATTTGTACCGCTACCATCCGGACCAATCGCCATTCGATGATCTTCAATATCTTGTAACTCATTCATCGGAGAATCTTTTCGTACTATAAAATAGATTTCTTCGTTGTATATCGGTGCAATCACCCGTAACGAATTCACTAAATCCTGAGCCCAATGGCGCACCTCTGGCGCAGGATCATTCATCGCCAGATTGACGTAGCTTTTGTAAACATCTGACTGTACCAGCGCAAAAGTCACCCCTTTGGATTTACTAAGTGCTTTCACGTTTTCAACAGAACCACGTGATGTGATGACATCAAGATCAGGTAAAATATATTTTTGTAAATCCTGTCCGATACGATAATAGGTATCTGTTTCGCCACCGGTAATGACGCTGTTTTTAACCGCCGCACAGGCAATGCCTCCACTGATGATATTTAGTAGTAAGGCCACAGATAAATATTTACTGATAAATCGCATGCATCTCTTCCTTGTTGTTATTCCATGGTTTGATTTTTACTCACACAGTCCGGCGTCATGATCGCTGGATGAACAGAAAAAGCCTGCTTTTTCGGGTTCTTCAATGGGGGTAATCTTTGTTGCTGGTTGAGAGGTAACTGGTTCAGACTGACTGACGGAAGGCATTTCATCAGAAACCATCGACATCTGTTTTTCTTCTTTAACCGTCGTTTTTATGACGACATCTTTGTGCGCTGGAGAGATAGATGAATTTGCCGGTTTAACTGGTTTGATCTGTGTACTCTGTTTTGTTTTCTCTTTGGGTTGAACGATCGAATTTGTATCATCCACCACCGTTGGCAACACATGTTCAGTGTGTTTGGTTGTTAAAGCCGACGATGTCTTCAAAGGCGTCTGAATCGCGTCGTCTTTAATAGTTTTGCGAAAGCAAACAAAACAACAGCCGTAAGAAAAAATGTAAACGCAATAATGACCGGCCAATTGTAGGTGGGCTGATTTTTGTCTAATTTAGAATTGAGGTAGCTCATCCCATGTCATCTCCCAAAGGTTTCTTGTTGATGTTTTGGTATACTTATTCGCCCAGTAATGAGATGAACGAACACGTATGAAACTGAACCCCCGACAATTAGACGCCATGCAATATGTTTCCGGACCGTGTCTGGTGCTGGCTGGTGCCGGGAGTGGTAAAACCCGCGTCATCACCGCAAAAATCGCCTATCTGATTCGGGAGTGCCAATATCAGGCAAAACAGATCGTTGCTGTTACATTCACCAACAAAGCAGCAAAAGAGATGAAAGAGCGTGTAGCTCAAACACTGGGGCGAAAAGAAGCCCGCGGATTAACCGTCTCTACGTTTCACTCGTTGGGGTTAGATCTGATTCGCCGTGAACATCGGCATCTGAATCTCAAAGCTAATTTTTCCCTGTTCGACGATACCGATCAGCTCAGCTTGCTTAAGGAGTTGACCGATAAGGAAATACAGGGTGACAAAGAATTGTTACAGAAATTAGTGCAAGCCATCTCGCGGTATAAAAATGACCTGATCCTGCCAGCACAGGCACTCAAACGCGCGACTGACCCGGAAGAACAAAAGATCGCGATTTGGTACGAACGCTATCAGCGGCAGATGAGTGCGTATAACGCACTCGATTTTGATGATTTGATCCTCTTGCCGACGCTGTTACTAAAAACCAACCAGGCAGTCCGGGAAGAATGGCAAAACCGTATCCGTTATTTACTGGTCGATGAATATCAAGACACCAACACCAGTCAGTATGAACTGGTGAAATTATTGGTGGGCGAACGCGCCCGTTTTACCGTGGTTGGCGATGATGATCAGTCGATCTATTCCTGGCGAGGTGCACAGCCGCAGAACCTGGTTCGCTTACAACGGGATTTTCCACGTCTGAATGTCATCAAACTGGAGCAAAACTACCGTTCGAAAGGTCGGATCCTGAAATGTGCCAACATTCTGATTGCCAATAACCCACACGTCTTCGATAAACAGCTTTTTTCTGAGTTGGATTACGGGATCCCGGTTCGGGTGCTGATGGCCAAAAACGAAGAGCATGAAGCAGAAAAAGTCGCAGCAGAAATCATGGGGCATCGCTTCATGAATCGTACCCATTGGAAAAATTATGCGATTCTGTATCGGGGAAACCACCAGTCTCGGTTACTGGAAAAAGTACTGATGCAAAACCGCATCCCCTACAAAATCAGTGGTGGTACTTCATTTTTCTCGCGCACAGAAATCAAAGATGTGATGGCTTATCTGCGCTTGCTGGTCAATCCTGATGATGACAATGCTTTTCTGCGCGTGGTCAACCTGCCTCGTCGTGAAATCGGCCCTAGCACCTTGGAAAAACTGGGGAATTATGCCAATCAACGCGGGAAGAGCCTCTATGCGGCTAGTTTTGAATTAGGACTGGAGCAGCACCTGCAAGGGCGGGGTCTCAACGCATTACGCCATTTTTGCGAATGGTTGTG
>QKFI01000370.1 GCA_003251455.1 Tolumonas sp. | reverse complement strand
CGATCCTAATAATAACGATCAATAAAAAGATCATATAAAGATCCTTTTTATAATAAGCGATCCTCTTTTCCTAAAGATCGTTCTTTGATTTTATTGATCAGCTAAACCCGCTAGAATATGCACCCCTGATATACGATCCTTGATGGCAAACCGGAGTTCTAAAATGCAATATCATGATCAGTTTGATGTGATTGTGGTTGGTGGTGGTCATGCGGGCACTGAAGCCGCGACTGCAGCAGCACGTATGGGCATGAAAACCTTACTGCTAACCCATAACATCGAGACATTAGGACAAATGTCATGTAACCCGGCCATCGGAGGGATCGGTAAAGGTCACTTAGTCAAAGAAGTCGACGCCATGGGTGGTGTCATGGCACAAGCCATCGACCATGGCGGGATCCAGTTCCGCACACTGAATTCATCCAAAGGACCAGCAGTCCGGGCAACGCGTGCACAAGCAGATCGTCTGCTGTATAAACAAGCCGTCCGTCATACGCTGGAAAACTACCCGAATCTGGAACTGTTCCAACAAGCCTGTGATGACTTGATCCTGGATGGTGATCGCGTCTGTGGTGTCGTTACGCAAGCAGGGATCCGTATTCTGTCTAAAACCGTAGTTCTGACCGCCGGAACATTTTTAAACGGATTGATCCACATCGGTATGGAACACTACCGTGGTGGTCGTGCAGGTGATCCTGCGTCTGTCACTCTAGGTGAACGTCTGCGTGAATTACCGTTACGGGTTGGTCGTTTAAAAACCGGTACGCCACCACGCATTGACGCCCGCTCTGTTGATTTCAGTCAGTTACAGATTCAGCCGGGCGATGATCCGGTACCTGTTTTCTCGTTTTTAGGAAAACCGGAACATCATCCGCGTCAGTTGCCATGCTTTATCACACATACCAATACCCGTACCCATGATGTGATCCGCGCGAATCTGGATCGTAGTCCGATGTATGCAGGCGTGATCGAAGGGGTTGGTCCGCGTTATTGCCCATCGATCGAAGATAAGATCATGCGTTTTGCGGATAAAGATTCGCACCAGATCTTTATTGAGCCAGAAGGCTTAACCACGCATGAGCTGTATCCGAACGGGATCTCGACCAGTTTGCCATTTGATGTGCAGGTTCAGATCGTGCGTTCGATGAAAGGCTTTGAAAACGCGCATATTTGTCGTCCAGGCTATGCCATTGAATATGACTTTTTCGATCCACGTGATTTGAAACCGAATATGGAAAACAAATGCCTGCAGAACCTGTTTTTTGCCGGTCAGATCAACGGGACAACAGGTTACGAAGAGGCGGCTGCACAAGGGATGCTGGCTGGGTTAAACGCAGCATTACGTGCGCAGGACAAAGACCCATGGTCGCCTCGTCGTGATCAGGCCTATATCGGTGTGTTAATGGATGATCTTTCCACGCTGGGTACCAAAGAACCGTACCGTATGTTTACCAGTCGAGCTGAATATCGCCTGTTACTGCGAGAAGACAATGCCGATATCCGTTTAACACCAATTGGTCGCGAACTGGGTCTGGTCAATGATGAACGTTGGGCGTTCTTCAACGACAAACTGGAAAAAATGGAACAGGAGCAACAGCGATTACGTGCAACCTGGATCCAGCCAGACAGTGATACGGCGATCCGGATTAATCCAATGCTGAAAACGCCGATCAGTCGTCCAGCTAGCCTTGAGGATCTGCTGCGTCGTCCGGAAGTGAATTATCAGGATCTGATGGCTGTCGAAGGTGCTGGTCCGGCACTGGATCACCAGCAAGTGACGGAGCAAATTGAAATTCAGCTGAAATACGCAGGTTATATCGAACGTCAGAATGACGAGATCGAGAAACATCTGCGCCATGAAGAAACGCTGCTCCCTCTGGATCTGGATTACAATGAGGTGCCGGGCTTATCGAAAGAGGTCATCATCAAACTGAATGATGTGAAACCACAAACGGTTGGTATGGCTTCCCGTATTTCCGGGATCACACCGGCCGCAGTCTCCATCCTGCTGGTCCACCTGAAAAAACGTGGCTTATTACGGAAACAGGCAAGTTAAGATGCTGGCGCTTTTACCCCAATTAGAGAGCCTGCTGCAGCAAGCAGGCATTTCGCTGCCCGATCAGCAGAAAACACAATTACTGAAACTCGTTGGATTGCTGCATAAGTGGAACAAGGCATACAATCTGACATCGGTGCGAGAACCTGAAGCGATGCTGGTTCGTCATATTCTCGATAGTATTGTTGTTGCACCCTATCTGGATGGTCAGCGTTTTATTGATGTTGGTACAGGCCCTGGTTTGCCTGGATTACCCCTGGCGATTGTCTGTCCGGAGAAGCAATTTTTCCTGCTGGATAGCCTGGGAAAACGGATCCGTTTTATTCGTCAGGTCATTCTGGAACTCGGATTGAAAAACGTAACACCGGTTCAGTCGCGGGTTGAGGCATTTCAGGATGAGCATGGCTTTGATGGCGTATTAAGCCGTGCTTTTGCGTCCTTGACGGATATGCTGACCTGGTGTCAGCATTTACCTGCGAAACAAGGTGTGTTTTTGGCGCTCAAAGGTGTCTATCCGGCAGAGGAGCTGGCTGCTTTACCGCAAGGGTTTGAGCTGGTGACAACGCATCGGCTGGATGTACCTCAACTGGAGGCCGAACGCCATCTGATTATTGTGAAAAAACAACAACAGGAACCTTAACTGTGGGTAAAGTCATTGCCATAGCAAACCAGAAAGGTGGTGTGGGTAAAACCACCACGAGTGTGAATTTGGCTGCTTCGATGGCGGCAACACGCAGAAAGGTATTACTGATCGATCTGGATCCACAGGGAAATGCAACCATGGCCAGCGGCGTCAATAAATATGACGCTGAAAAAACCATTTACGAACTCCTGGTGGACGAATTACCGGTCAAGGAAGTCATTATCGCCGATACTTGTGGTGGTTATGATCTGATTGCATCGAATGGTGATGCAACCGCGGCAGAAATCCGTTTGATGGATTTCTTTGCCCGAGAAGTCCGGCTTCGCAATTCCTTAGAGCCGGTTCGCGATAATTATGATTTTATCTTCATTGACTGTCCGCCGGCATTAAATTTGCTGACAGTGAATGCCATGTCTGCTGCTGATTCAGTTTTGGTGCCGATGCAGTGCGAGTATTTCGCGCTTGAAGGTTTGACTGCGCTGATGGATACCATCAGCAAATTAGCTGCAGTCGTCAATCCGCAATTGAAAATCGAAGGTGTTCTCAGAACGATGTTCGATCACCGGAACCGGTTATCGAA
>QKFI01000117.1 GCA_003251455.1 Tolumonas sp. | reverse complement strand
ACAGTGGCACTAACCACTTCGTCATCATCATCAGAATCTGTTTCGCGACCCGGTGTTTTCAGGTCAAACCACTTGATAGCGAAGTAGAAGACACAGAAATACACCGCAGCAAAACACAAGCCGATAACAATCAGTAAGTATGGTTTAGTCGCCAGACCCCAGTTGATCACGAAGTCGAATAAGCCAGCAGAGAAACCAAACCCATCCAGAATACCGAATGCATTCGTTACGACTAATGAGATACCGGTTAACACAGCGTGTGCGGCATAAAGAACAGGAGCAAGGAACATGAACATGAATTCAAGGGGTTCGGTCACACCGGTCAAAAACGCAGTCAGTGCAACAGACAACAATAACCCCCCCACTTGGGCACGACGATCTTTCGGCGCAGCCAGATACATGGCAAATGCAGCTGCAGGTAAACCAAACATCATGATTGGGAAGAATCCAGTCATGAATACACCTGCTGAATGATCCCCAGCAAAGAAGCGGTTCAAGTCACCACGCGTTGCCTGAGTAGCAATTTCTTTGATGATCCCGCCATCCACACCAGGAATGCTTCCGCCAACAACCAGAGACTTGGTCACATCAGGAGCCAGACAAATGTTTTGCAAGGTATCAGCAACGACATAAGTTACTTTGGTACATTCGCCCAAACCGAACCAGAAGATTGAGTTCACGACGTGATGTAATCCGACAGGAATTAACGCACGGTTCAGTGTGCCATACACAAATTGGCCAATTGAACCGGAGTTCGCGATTGCATGACCAAACGTATCAATGCCATGCTGGATCGCCGGCCAAACAACCCCACTGATACCAGCCAGAATGAGACAAACAAGACCTGTTACAATTGGGACTAACCGTTTACCGCCAAAAAACGCCAGATAGGCCGGTAAACTCGTATTGTGGAAACGATTATAAACATGACCAGCAACAACCCCGGCTACAATCCCACCAAAAAACGACATATTAATATCAGCATTGATCGTTTTCGCAGCCTCAGTCAGGATGAGATAACCTGCTGCACCCGCTAAACCCGCAGCACCGGCATCGTCTTTCGACAAACCGATGGCAATACCAATCCCGAACAACAGCGGTAATTGACCAAAAATGGCGCCCCCCGCCTGAGCCATAAAAGCGATATTCAACATATCTGGCTGACCCAACCGCAGTAAGATCGCCGCCACAGGTAATATCGCTATCGGTAGCATAATTGCTTTACCGAGCTTTTGTGTATAACCCAGTACGTTCATTTATTCCTCCATAATCCGCATTAGTGCAGCTTCCTAATTATCTTAGTTCATCCAATAAACTAAGTTCCGTTATTTATGTCACACAAATCTCATTTATGCAAAAAAAATAATCACCACGATTGCTATAACCTGAATCTTATTTCAGAATATAAATTAAGTAATCGATTTCACCCGACTGGAGAAAAAAATGCGACTGATTCCCTTAAAAGACAAAATGCAGGTTGGCGAATGGACTGCACGATACATTGCAGAAAAAATTAATCGTTTTGCGCCTAGTGCAGATCGTCCGTTTGTTTTAGGTCTGCCTACTGGTAGCACGCCACTACCGGTCTATCAGAAACTGATCGAACTGTATCAACATGGCGAGGTTAGCTTTAAACATGTCATAACATTTAATATGGATGAATATGTTGGTTTACCTGCCAGCCATGAACAAAGCTATCACTACTTCATGTTTGAAAACTTTTTCAATCATGTTGATATTCCAAAAGAAAACATCAACATTCTCGATGGTACTGCAACGGATCTGCAGGCAGAATGTCAGGCTTATGAAGAAAAAATTCGTGCTGTTGGCGGTATTGATCTGTTTTTTGGCGGTGTAGGCAGTGACGGACACATTGCATTTAATGAACCAGCATCATCACTGAGTTCCCGCACTCGCATCAAAACACTGACGCAGGAAACCATCATTGATAATGCCCGTTTCTTTGAAAATGATGTTGCTCAGGTACCGAAAATGGCCTTAACCGTAGGGGTTGGCACCTTACTGGATGCAAAAGAAGTCCTGATCCTGGCAACCGGGCACAATAAAGCATTAGCCGTTCAGGCGGGTGTCGAAGGAAGTGTAAACCATTTATGGACCATCTCTGCGCTACAACTGCATCCCCGCAGCATCATCATTTGTGATGAACCTGCAAGCATGGAACTGAAAGTCAAAACATTACGTTATTTTCAGCAATTGGAATCAGCTGAAATAGCAAAATTTTAAGGAGTTGAACATGTATGCGCTTTGTAACAGTGTCGTTCTCACAGGATATCAGCGGTTAACTGACACCGCTGTCATTATCCGGGAAGGCAAAATTGAGTCACTGTTGCCGCAAATGGCACTCCCGGCGAATATGCCTCAGATTGACCTGAACGGACACATTCTGTCAGCCGGATTCATTGATTTGCAACTGAATGGATGTGGCGGCGTGATGTTTAATGATGCACCAACGACTGAAACACTGGCGCACATGCAAAAAACCAATCTGAAAACCGGTACAACCAGTTTTTTGCCGACGCTGATCAGTGATAGTGATGATGTCATCAAAAATGCCCTCGTCCAAACTCAAGCCTATATGCAGAAAAACCAGCATGAAGTCTTGGGAATGCACCTCGAGGGGCCTTATACCAACCCCTTGCGAAAAGGTATCCATCCGGAAGCACAATTACGCGTGCCAGAAGATGCAATGGTCAATTGGCTCAGTCAACAATCACCCTGGCTGAAAAAAATCACGCTGGCACCTGAAATGAATAAGCCAGAACACATTCGACAACTCGCAGAAGCAGGTGTTGTCGTCAGCTTGGGACATTCGGCAGCAACGTATGAACAAGCCATGGCTGGTTTTGATGCAGGCATTTCATTTGCCACACATCTTTATAATGCAATGTCAGCCACGATGAATGGCCGGACACCAGGCGTTGTCGGCGCTATTTATGACCGAGAACATCTGTATGCAGGAATCATTGCCGATGGTTTTCATGTGCATTGGGCAAATATCCGTACCGCGAAAAAGGTTATGGGCGAATATTTGTGTCTCGTGACGGATGCAACGGCAGCAGCAACGCCACCGGATGGTTTCACCGGATTTGATTTTTGTGGTGCTCAAATCTTTTTAAAAGATGGACAGTGTATCGGATCAGGCCGGCACATTGGGTGGTTCAGCCCTCACCATGAATGAAGGAATTCGCTTATTAGTTGAACAAGCGGGCATTTCTCAGGAAGAAGCCTTCCGAATGGCTACCCTTTATCCTGCTCGCGCGATTAAAATGGATCATATTCTCGGTGCAATACAGCCGGGCCAGGTCGCCAATCTAGTCGTCATCAATCAGGAATATCAGGTGATGAACACCATGGTGAACGGAGTCTGGACAAAAAGGATGTAATTGAATGAGCAAACAAGGTAATCAGGTCGCAAATCATGAACTACTGAAACAAGTGAATGCAGCGTCCGTTTACCGGATTATTGATCTGCAGGGTCCTATTTCCCGCGTCAATATTGCTCAAATCAGTGCGCTGGCACCCGCCAGCGTCACGAATATCACCCGTCAATTGATGGAACACAAATTGATCA
>QKFI01000026.1 GCA_003251455.1 Tolumonas sp. | reverse complement strand
AATTCCCTTAGATGGGATCGTTCTGTCAGGTAGCAGTACCATCGATCAGGCACCTGTCACCGGCGAAAGTATGCCGGTTGAAAAGAATCCGGATGACATTGTTTATGCCGGAACCATTAATCAGAATGGTGCTTTCGAATATCGGGTGACTGCTGGTGCGAATCAAACAGTTCTGGCCAAAATTATTCATTCAGTAGAAGACGCGCAAGAAAAACGAGCGCCAATTCAACGGTTAGTTGATCGGTTTGCTCGCGTATATACCCCTATTATTCTGATCCTTGCGATGGGTGTCGCCATCATTCCTCCTTTATTTATGAATGGAGAATGGTTGAGTTGGATTTATAAGGCATTGGTCTTATTAGTCATTGGTTGCCCATGTGCGCTGGTGCTTTCCACACCCGTGGCAATCGTAACAGCCTTATCGGTTGCTGCCCGACATGGTGTATTGATCAAAGGCGGGCACTTTCTGGAATCAGGAAGGAAGTTATCTGTCATTGCGATGGATAAAACAGGTACGCTCACTGCCGGAAAACCTGTCGTCACAGATGTTGTCGTGGATGAAAATAGCGATGCAACCATCATCCGCGATTTAGCTGTCTCATTGGCAAGTCATTCAGATCATCCAGTATCTCAGGCCATTGTGAATCATTTCTCTCAATCTACACCGTTGCCACTACAAGCAATTCAGGCTGAAACAGGTATTGGGATTCGAGCTACTACCGAACATTCAGATGCGATTGCCTTATCAAACCCAGCAGCTTTATCAAATTCAACAACCAAAATATCTGAACAATTAAAACAACAAATCGAATCATTCGCGGCAGCAGGAAAAACGCTCGTTCTGTTTCTCTTGAATGAACAGGTCGCTGCGGTCATTGCTGTGGCTGATACCGTTAAAACCACCAGCAAAGCTGCCATTGATACCTTGAAAAAACTCAACGTTACGTCGGTCATGCTCACGGGTGATCATACAGTGACCGCCAATGCTATTGGTCAGGAAGTTGGCATCGATCAGATTTTTAGTGAACAGTTACCTCATGACAAACTGGCACAGATTAAAAATCTGACTCAGAAACAATATGTCGGCATGGTCGGTGATGGTATCAATGATGCCCCTGCCTTGGCTCAGGCTAACATCGGGTTTGCTATGGGCGGCATAGGGAGTGATACCGCGATAGAAACCGCGGATATTACGTTGATGGATGATGACTTAAGAAAGATCCCATTCTTTATCCGTTTATCTCAGGCTACCTGGCAGAACATGATGCAAAACATCACCGCAGCTTTAGGGATCAAACTCATTTTTTTAGTCATGACCTTAATGGGCGTCAGCACACTTTGGATGGCTGTTTTTGCCGATGTGGGAACAAGCCTGCTGGTGGTTGGCAACGCCATGCGCCTGTTACGATTTAAATAAGTATTACGATTCAAAGAGCAGCTTCGGTTGCTTTTTTTATTGATAGTTTTCACCGATTAGAATCGAAATAAAAAACAATGAGAATTATTCTCAAATAAGTGTATGCTAAATCTATGTGATTCCGTTTGGATGATGACGATGTTGCATACCTTCTCTGATTCTACAGTTCGGTTACAAGCAACACAGACGCTGATGTCTGATGGAAGCATATTTTCGCTACGGCGGATTCTTCCTTTTATTGGTCCATCCATGATTGCGGCCGTTGCTTATATTGATCCGGGTAATTTCGCGACAAATATTGAAGCTGGCTCCCGCTACGGTTACAAGCTGTTATGGGTTGTATTGTTTGCCAATATTATTGCCATGCTAATTCAAACTATGTCGGCTCGCCTCGGTTTAGCAACAGGACAGAATCTTGCGGAATTAATTCGCCATAAAGCACCAAAACCAATGGTCTGGTTTTATTGGATCCAAGCTGAGATTGTTGCGATGGCAACCGATCTGGCTGAGTTTTTGGGTGCAGCCCTCGCCTTCCATTTGTTATTTGGTATGAGTTTAATGCAGGGCGCGTTGTTGACTGGTGTAATCACATACGCTGCACTTTATCTGCAACGCTATGGTTTTCGAACCATGGAAATCATGATTGCTGCGATGATATTCGCTGTGTCTGCAGGTTTCTTAATAGAACTTTTTATGTCTCATCCTGACATGCAAGCCGTGACGACAGGTTTACTCACACCGCAGTTTCCTGATCATCAAGCCATTTATCTAGCAGCGGGTATGTTAGGCGCAACCGTCATGCCGCATGTGATTTATTTACATTCCTCTTTATCGCAGAACCGTTTACATACTCGAAGTGAATCGCAGAAACAAACTGCGATGAAGTTCTATCGCTTAGATGTTTTATTCGGTATGGCACTTGCCGGCTTAATTAATATGGCAATCCTAATTTTAGCTGCTGCATTATTTCAAAGCTCAGCGTTTGGTGAAGCCATCTCCATTAGCGATGCCTATGCTGCTCTCGGTGCCCAAATGACAGGTCAAATCCCTCAACTCTTGTTTGGCTTTATCCTATTGATTTGTGGTTTATCATCTTCCATCGTTGGTACGATGTCTGGTCAGGTGATCATGCAGGGATTCATGCAATTCAGAATACCGTTATGGCTGCGCCGAGGCATTACCATGGCTCCGGCCTTAATCATCATTCTGATGGGCGTCTCTGAACAACAGGCATTAGTCTGGAGTCAGATTGTGCTGAGTTTTGGGATCCCATTTGCGCTGATTCCACTGCTGAAATTCACATCTGATCAAAATTTAATGGGGAAAATGGCTAATTCGGGCGGCGTTCAGTTTACTGGTGTTATTTGCGCAATCCTGATTATTTGCATGAACATTTATGTAATTTGGAGTGTTTTCTCTTAACATTAATGTTCAGATTGAATCCGACCTATCGTTTCCGGCCAAGGGATGCATTATGCTCTTCACGATAAAGAAGCAGCAGAGATGAGGCGGAAATGGAGAAAGCAAAGGTAGCAATTGCCGGTTGTGGTTCAATTGGTTCAGCGATTGCCTGGTCGTTATATATGCGACATGAAAATCTGGATATTTCATTCGTGAATCGCAAT
Organism: Tolumonas sp.; assembly: GCA_003251455.1. GTDB lineage: Bacteria > Pseudomonadota > Gammaproteobacteria > Enterobacterales > Aeromonadaceae > Tolumonas. The sequence goes on along the minus strand of QKFI01000026.1, from coordinate 264 downwards.
CAAAACAAAGCCTGGGCGAAGGCTTTTGATATGTCACATTGTGAGCCTTTTCTACCTCATCGAAATATCCGAACTGAGCCAGCCGCAGAATGTACCAATGCTGATTTAATTATTATGACTGCCGGTGCGCTGCCGAAAGAAAATGGTACTCGGGCTGATGTATTACGCGATAACGTCGCAATCTTTCAATCGTTGCTCCCTGAGTTAGGCAAAAACAACCCTCAGGCAATGCTGTTAAATATTACAAATCCGGTGGATTCAATG
>QKFI01000274.1 GCA_003251455.1 Tolumonas sp. | reverse complement strand
TGCACAGACCAACAACTTGAGTTGGCCTCGGGATAACAGATCCTGTACAGGAACCCCTTCAGCTCTCAATCGTAAATCAGCCCGATGAGGACCAATCGCCGTGTGTCCGAGTTGCTTATCGCGTTCAAAACCTTCCTGCAGCATTTGATGCAGCGATTTTTCCTGCTGCCAACCGGCATAAAACGTTGCCTGAAAAGTATATTCTGGTAACAATTCCTGACAGATTTGTGTCATCAAAGGCAATAACGCCTCACAGTATTGTTGCCGGAATACACTCAGCATTTCACTTTGTTCAGCTAATTGCAGATCCCAATATTCCAAGGGTGAATAATGAGTGGACTGCCTTAATAGTGCATTACGCTGTTTCAACAGGCGTCGAACTTTCCCCCATAATGGGAAAAACTGTTGTTCCACGTGAAACACGCCCCAATCTAAAAAAGCACGCCTTTGCTGCGGCCCGCCCGTTAATAGATTATACCCCTCAGGATGTATTAACTGTAACGGAAGCAAACTCGCCAGTTGTGCTAATCGATCAGCATTTTTACCATCAATTTTTAATTGCGTGTTACCCTGCCGATCTTTCTGCAGTCCGATATTAATCAATCCATCATCACGCTGCAGCTGACTAAAAATGGTAAAGTCCTTCTCACCGTGCATGATCACACGGTTGGTCAGATGCGTACGGAAAGAGCGCCCTAAGCCCAGATAGTGAATGGCTTCCAGCACACTGGATTTACCACTTCCATTATGGCCGAGCAACAGATTCATACGACCAGAGGGATATAACTCCGCCTGGCCTAGATTACGAAAATGCTGGATCTGCAGCTTGTGCAGCATGAGACCTACAAACGCATTGGCATGACGATATACTGGGCATCATCACTGCTGGCATCTTCCAGCAATGCACTACTGTTTGCGTCTGTCAGATACCATTTCACCTGCTCACATTTTAACGCATTCAGGACGTCCAGCACATAGGAGACATTAAAACCGACCTCTAATTCCGGGCCCTCATAAGCGACATCTACCAGTTCTTGTGCTTCCTCCTGCTCCGGATTCGTCGCAGTGATATGCAGCAAGTTAGTTTTCAGATGTAAACGAACACCCCGGAATTTTTCATTCGATAAAATAGCCGCGCGTGAAAAAGCCTGTTTTAGTGATTCACGATCAGCGATAAGAATTTTATCACTTTGGCGTGGGAAAACGCGACGATAGTCAGGGAAACGACCATCCACAAGTTTTGAAGTAAAGATGAAACCTTCTGCTTGTGCCCGCAGGTTATTCTGACCGATCTGTAATTTAATCAATCGATCATCGTTTTCTAGCAGACGGGCTAATTCAAGTACACCTTTGCGCGGTAAAATCACTTGATGTTCAGCCTGATCGTCCACCAGCACTTCTCTGCGACAGGTAGCCAAACGGTGCCCATCCGTTCCCACGGTGCGCAACCCTTTACCATTGGCCTCAAACAACATGCCATTCAGATAGAAACGTACATCCTGACTCGCCATCGAGAACTGCGTCGCTTCCATCAAACGCTTCAGCTCCAGTTGACTGATATCAAACTCGAGCACTGATGACCATTCTTCGATGTTTGGATAGTCTGCTGCTGGCAATGTTGATAAGGTATAACGGCTACGACCAGAACGCAGAATGAGACGCTCACCCTCAAGCACGAAATCCAATTGCACGCCATCAGGTAACCCACGGCAAATATCCAGTAACTTTCGCGCAGGTGTGGTAATACTACCCGGCACAATCTGACCAGAGAGAGGCACTAACCCAACCATCTCCACTTCGAGATCGGTACCAGTCAGAGAAAGCCCCTGCTCTGTTACATGCATCAGGACATTACTTAAAATTGGTAATGTCGGGCGACCGCCGATTGAACCTGACACTAGTTGTAACGGCCGCAGTAAACTGTCGCGGCTGATAGAAAATTGCATGGACTTTTCTCCCGTGTTTTAAGAGGAAAGAGTTCTGATCAAATTGGAGTAATCCTCTTTGATATCATTACTCTCTTCACGTAACTCGGCTATTTTACGACATGCGTGTAAAACTGTCGTGTGGTCTCGGCCTCCGAATGCATCTCCGATTTCCGGAAGACTATGATTCGTTAATTCCTTCGCCAGAGCCATCGCCAGTTGTCTCGGTCGAGCGACCGAACGTGAACGTCGCTTCGAAAGTAAATCAGCTACTTTAATTTTGTAGTATTCGGCGACTGTTTTCTGAATATTTTCGATAGTGACCAGTTTTTCCTGTAACGCCAACATGTCCCGTAGCGCTTCACGAACAAAATCAATATTGATTGGTTTCCCGGTAAAACGCGCATTTGCGATGACGCGGTTCAACGCCCCTTCCAGCTCACGAACATTTGAACGCAGGCGTTTCGCAATGAAGAAAGCGACTTCATGCGGCAGATGGATCTTATTCTCTTCTGCTTTACGCATCAGGATCGCTACGCGCGTTTCTAATTCCGGCGGTTCGATCGCGATCGTTAGCCCCCAGCCGAAGCGAGATTTCAGACGATCTTCAACCCCATCGATCTCTTTCGGATAACGGTCAGATGTCAGAATGATTTGCTGATTGCCTTCCAGCAATGCATTAAACGTATGGAAGAACTCTTCCTGTGAACGTTCTTTTTTCGCAAAAAATTGAATGTCATCAATCAACAAAGCATCAACGCTACGGTAATACCGTTGGAACTCCTGGATTGCGTTGTTCTGTAACGCTTTCACCATGTCCTGAACAAAGCGTTCAGATTGCATGTAAATAACTTTCGCATTGGGTTTCCGGGCAAGAATGCCGTTCCCAACCGCATGCAATAAGTGCGTTTTACCTAAGCCTGTCCCGCCGTAGAGAAATAACGGGTTATATGCACCACCCGGATTTTCTGCAACCTGATGCGCCGCAGCCAACGCAAGCTGGTTCGACTTACCCTCAACAAAATTATCAAATTGATAGTTTTCGTTGATATTGGTCTTGTGGTTAATTTCAGGAACCAAATCAGGTTTGCTGCTCCAGGAAGGCACCACGGGCTTTGCTTCACTTTGAGGTTGTGCAACTGGTGCAACAACATTTGCAGGTTGTGCAGCTGTTGGTCGACGGCCAACCGCAAAATGCAGGGTTGGCGCATCTGCACCGCATAATTCCTGAAACAGAGAGTTAATTCTGAGCAAATATTTATCCCGAACCCAATCGAGAATAAAACGGTTTGCTGCGTACAGGGTCAGTGATCGATCACCATATTCTGCCTGCAGTGGACGGATCCACAAGCCGAACTCACCGGAAGGTAATTCTTCCTGCAGCCGTGCTAAACATTG
>QKFI01000165.1 GCA_003251455.1 Tolumonas sp. | reverse complement strand
AGTGCAGAGCGGAAATTGTGGATCCTAATGAAAAATTAAGGCTTGAGGCAATCAAGCTAGAGAAAGATCCATATCGCGTGCGCTTTGCATCTGTGCAGATGTGGCGGTTTAAGCGTTGGCCTGGTAAAGACGGAAAACCTGACAGCCTGCGTGTTGAATACCTGATCGACGAAAAACCATCAACGCTGTTGGAGTGGTTTCATCCTGAGAGTTCGAACACTTGGCTGTTTAACCGATGGCAATCGTTTTGCCTGAAAGCGTTTGGGGAAGCATTGCCAGATCTGCAAGCTGCGCTAGATATGCAGCATGAAGCGGTTCAGCCAGAGAAGATAGCCTTCAAGAAAAAATCAAACTCAAAATATTTTGATATTGTCGGCCTAGAATGGAGTAAACAAGAATGAAATTCCCAGAAAGCTTAACTGTTTACGGAGATCAAGCGTATCGCGGAGATTGCCCGTCAGAGACATCTGAGCAGGTAGCGTTTTTTGCAGAACTAAAGCGAAAATATCCAATGTTGCATTCGATTGCCATTCACCCAAAAAACGAGGGGAAGCGAGCAAAAGGACAGTTTCAGCAGTTAGCAATGGATAAAGCGATGGGATTGAATCCCGGCGCTGCCGATATTGTGATCCCCGGATCACCGGCTTTTGTATGTGAGTTGAAACGGAAAGACCACACAAAAAGCAAGTTTCAACCAGGTCAGATACCGTATCTTGAGAACTGCCAGGCTGCTGGCGCTTTTGTTTGTGTAGCGCTTGGCTATGAAGCTGCGATAAAGGCGGTAGATCGGTATGTGAAAGTTTTTATGCAAAAGTGATCTTCATCAAAGAAATAACCACCAGCGCTGATATTATTAAGGCGCTGGAATTAACTGGAGTAACAGCATGACATTAATGTTAAAAGTAAAACGCCTAACCGAAACGGCAAAACTGCCAACCTATGCGCATGATGGTGATGCGTGTTTTGATTTGTACGCTGATAATGTGACTGAATTGAGTGGTGGAACTATTTTCACTTGCAGCACCGGGCTGTCTGTTGAAATACCGGAAGGCTGCGCACTTATGGTTTATAGCCGATCTGGGCATGGTTTTAAAAACAATATGCGCCTGTCAAATTGCGTCGGTGTTATCGATTCAGGCTATCGCGGCGAATTGATTGTCAAGTTAACCTGTGACAGACAGATCCAGTACATACCAAAACAAGGCGATCGAGTGGCGCAAGCCATGCTTATAAAGGTTCCATCTGTGCAGATCGAAGAGTCTTTCGAGCTGTCAGATAGCGAGCGCGGAGAAGGTGGATTCGGGAGTAGCGGAAAATGACCAAACCATTTGAAACAGAAGACTTTAGCGATATCAAAACTCAGCCAACTGAGAAGCTAATCAAGCTTCGAGATCGCCGTAAGCAGAACTGGCAGGAAATGCAACAAGCGGCATGCGATGAGTTTAAGCTGTTGCAAGAGGTTGAGAATGAGATTGATCGGAGACTTGGATTGTTATGAGAGAGCCAATAAAGAAGAAGAAATACCAAATCATTCTTGCAGATCCGCCTTGGGATTTCAAAAACAAGAAAACCGGCGGATCATTAAAGTCAGGCGCAAGCCAGAAATATTTAACCACTGGCAATAACTGGCTTGAAAATATGGACGTCAATTCCATCGCTGATGATAATTGCCTGCTGGCAATGTGGTGGGTTGGAGCTATGCCGCAAGAGGCAATCAACCTGATCGCTGCGTGGGGATTCCGGCTTGTCAATATGAATGGCATTGTGTGGAATAAATTAACAGAGACTAATAAACCATTTTTCGGCATGGGATTTTACACAAGAGCTGGCAGCGAGAGCGTAGCGATTGCAGTGAAAGGATCACCAAAGATCCTAGATCGCGGAGTTCGCGCTGTATTCAAGGCGGAAGCACAGATTCAATTTGAGTCAAAAGTAATGCAGCATAGCAAGAAGCCGATTCATGTTAGAGATATGCTTGTGCAGTTATGCGGCGATGTTCCGCGCCTTGAAATGTTCGCAAGAGAATCAGCGCATGGATGGGATGTTTTTGGCAATGAAGCGCCAAACAGCATAGAAATCCCAAGCAAAAAAGAGCCCTCGTGAGAGGGCTTTTAAACAAGGAGTAAGCAAATGAACAACAAGGATGAAACAACCAGATGGGGTGGAGCAATTGAGTTAATGTTAGTCCTTGTTTTCGTTTGCGTCAACCTTTCGTTGAATCAGGAAACAGGACACCAACCGCACCAGCAACCGCAACACCAGCAGAAATAACCGCATCCTGTACTTCTGGTGCAACCTGAATTCCAAATGCTGTTAGTAACAACGCAATTCCGCGCCATGTTGACGCCTCTTTCAGTCTAGCTAGTAAGTAAGCCATTTTTAACCTCTTTATTTTGCCGCTAATTTCAGGTTTGCCGCAACGCGACGAACCCAGCCTTTTCCAAATGTCGGAAATGTTTTCAGTGCTGCATAAAACTCGATACGCTCCGCATTAAACAGCATGACGATTTGCAAGTCATCAAGCGCGTTAGTCGCTGCAATTGTTTTAGCTCCAATCACGCCATCATCGGAAACCAACACGGCTCTTTGCAGAAACTTCACAGCCTGGAAATTGCCATGATTTACGCCAGCATCAAACAATTGGAACGCAACAGAAAAACCAAGTTGATCGCATTGCAATTTATCCCAGTACATTTTTTTGTAAATCTGCTTTGCCGTTTCTTTTGGCATTAGCTTCATACTGCCAGTGTATCCATTATCGGAGGCAACGGCGCGAGTTATTCCCCAGTTTGTTTCACCGCCTGGATCTGATGGGTTATTTACGTAGCCGCCCTCATTGCCAATCAGCAGATCGAATGCCCTATCAAAATTACTCATAAACACCCCCCCATATGTTTTGTTCATTCTATCACCATCATGAAATTGCAGGCACAAAAAAGCAGCCCATGAATGACATTGCCAGAAAATTACACAAAACATAATCATATTTAGTTGATCTAGATCACTGTTTTGTTGTCGTCAGTAAGCGATAATCACACCATCGAAACACAGGTAAGAAGCAAAATGTTAGCTGAATTCAACAGAGTAAAACTAGATTCAATGGCAAAAGTAGAGGCGTGTCTTAGTTTCGCAGGGTACTCAAAGCTATCACCAAACCGATACAAGGACTGCGTCCAGGCATGGACAAGCAATAATTCAGTGGCAAAGGTTCAGAAAATGCCGTCAGGTAAATATTTAATTCAGGAGTTTAAAATAGCATGACAACATTAACAAAAAAACAGCGTGAGGATTATGCTGAGTTTATTTTCGAAAATAACGTTGCAAGC
>QKFI01000396.1 GCA_003251455.1 Tolumonas sp. | reverse complement strand
GCGTATTTTGTGCAATGATGGTGTTGGCAACGGCCAGATCGTGTGCGGCTTTGGCTTCCTGTACATCGGTAATTGCTGTCATGCCGACATCAAAACGTTGCTGCGTTTCGTCCAACTGACGTTGTAGGGCTTTTTCGTTGGCCGCTGCGTATTCCAGCGCATCCTGAGCCGCCAATACACTGAAATAAGCTTGCGCCGTATTATAAATCAGTGTCTGTTTTTGCAGATTCAGCGCAACATCACTCGCTAACGCCTGTTTGTTGGTGATGTCTGAATTTAACCAGATACTTTGACGGAAAATCGCCTGCGACAAACTGATCCCGGTTCCTGCTGTCTGACTGGTATAAGCATTATTGCGATTCGATTTTAAATACCCCGCAGACGCATTGAGACTGATTTGTGGCAGTTTGGCCGCGTCTGCTTCATTGATTTTTTCGAATGCCGCATTTCGCTCGGCAATAGCTTGTTGTAACTGCGGGTCTTTATCCTGTGCCTGATGATAGATCTCCAGCAGACTTTCCGCTTGCGTCAGTGGGGAGAAGAGCAGCCCAATCAACAGTGATAAACATGTTTTTTTCATAAAAACAGACTCCTGTTCTGAACATGCGGTTGAGCAGACCGGGTACAAACTAATCTAATGTCTGTCGGAATCGCATGACACCAATAATGAGCATGATGGTTAAAAATATGAGTAAAGGCCATAAATGAGGCCACATTTCGTGAATACCGTTGCCTTTTAGCATGATGCCGCGGATCAGGCGGATAAAATGGGTCAGCGGCAAAAATTCACCAATCATCTGTGCCCACTGGGGCATTCCCCGGAACGGAAACATGAATCCGGATAACAGCATCGACGGCAGGAAGAAGAAAAAAGTCATCTGCATAGCCTGCGCCTGATTCCGGGCTGCGCTGGAAATCGTAATGCCGACACAAAGATTTGCGACGATAAACACCATGATCCCAACGAAGAGCCAACCTGCGGGTCCGATGAATGGCACCTGAAACAGCAATTTTGCTGCAGTCAGGATGATGCTGACCTGCACCAGCCCGATCAGTACATAAGGCATGATCTTGCCTAACAATACTTCTAACGGGCGGATGGGGGTGGCCAGTAGATTTTCCATCGTGCCACGTTCGACTTCGCGGGTTACCGCAAGTGCGGTCATCATGATCATCGTCATCGTGAGGATCACCCCCATTAACCCAGGAACGATGTTGTATTGTGTGATCCCTTCCGGGTTATAACGGCGCTGGATAATCAGCTCATAGGCGGTCGTGCCGGTTTGCCGGTTGGCTAAAGGACCAGTCAGTTCATGCTGAAGCCAACTGATACTGAGTTGTTGTAAAGCGGCGATGGCATTGCCGGTTGCAGAAGGATCGGTCGCATCAGCAGCAACCAGTAGCTGCGGTTTCTCACCTCGAACCAGCTTTTTACTGAATCCGGCTGGAATGATCAGCGAAAATTGGGCTTCGCCTTCGTCCAGCATCATATCTGCTTCTTTTTCATGGCTGGTGGTTGAGATGACATGAAAATAGCGGCTGTTTTCCAGACTGGAGATAATCGCGCGGGTGAATGCCGTTTGTTCGTGTGCTACGACAACCGTGGGTAATTGCTTCGGATCGCCGTTGATGGCAAAACCAAACAGGATTAGCTGGATTAACGGGATCCCCAGCATCATGGCAAACGTCAGACGATCGCGTCGGAGCTGGACAAACTCTTTGCGTATCATCGCGATGAGACGATACGCGCTGAAGTTGATCTTCATGATGCCTCCGAGCTGAAATTATCCATGCTTTGCTGCATGAGATAGATGAATACATCTTCGAGGGCTGGTTTTGTCCGTTCCCAATGCAGATCGGGCTGATTCAGGAAGGGGATAATGGCTTGCTGTAACAGGCCTTCATCCATGCCATTGATATGCAAGCTGTTGCCAAATCGCGTGATGAGTGTGATTGACGGATGATTTGAAATCGCAGCCAAGAGTACCTCAATGTGACCGGTCACTTGCCAGGTGATGAACCCGCTTCGATCGACTAATTGCTGCGGTGTGCCACTTGCCAGCAACTCACCATACGCAATATATCCCAGACGGTGGCAACGTTCGGCTTCATCCATATAGTGGGTTGAAACCAAGACGGTCATGCCTTCTATCGCCAGTTGATGGATCTCATCCCAGAAATCGCGTCGCGCTTTCGGATCCACGCCCGCCGTAGGTTCATCCAGCAACAGGAGTTGAGGTTCATGCATCATACAGGCAGCCAGCGCGAGCCGTTGTTTCCAACCGCCGGATAAAGTACCGGCCAGTTGATCGCGTCGCCCGGATAAACCTAAACGTTTCAAGGTTTGTTCGACCCGCTGTTTCCGATGGTTCATGCCGTAGATGCGGGCTATAAAATCAAGGTTTTCCCGCAGGGTTAAATCTTCGTAGAGGCCGAAGCGTTGCGTCATATACCCGATATGGCGTTTGAGCTCGCCCGCTTCATGGACGATGTCATAGCCCAGCGTATGGCCAGTACCACTGTCAGGTGTCAGTAAGCCACACATCATCCGGATGGAGGTGGTTTTCCCGCTGCCATTGGGTCCGACAAAGCCATAGATTTCGCCACGTTTGACCTGCATGGTCAGGTCAGCCACGACCCGTTTCGTACCATAGTATTTATTCAGACCTGCGACATCAATGATCCACGGCGAATCCATCAGGGGGCCTCCGGAACGTTCAGTTCGATCGCAACGGGTTGTCCCGGACGGAGCGTAAATTGAGATGGATCATCCGGGCGGGCCTCCACCATAAACACCAGATTGGCACGGTTTTCTTTACTGTAGATCACTGGTGGCGTGAATTCGGCCTGATTGGCGATGGTGCGGATATGCGCTGGGATAGGTGCACCACAGCCATCACAGGACACCCGAATGGCTTGTCCGGTTTTCAGTTTTGCCCGTTGGACTTCCGGAATATAAAAGCGGATCTTCAGTAAAGACGGGGAAAGTAAAGAGACAACAGGTGAACCCGCTGGAACCCATTCTCCGGGCTGATAATAGGTTTCATCGACTTGTGCATCCAATGGACTCACGGGTGAGAGTTGTGCGACATACCATTGCACTTGGGTATATTGTGCTTTCGTGGCCGATATCGCTGCCTGGGCAGCGGTCAGTTGATCTTGTCGCGCGGGTTGGGTCGCCAGTTCCCGCTGCGCCAGCAGATTATTCACACTATTCTTGGCTTGCGTGAATGTGCTGGTGGCTTGATCGAGCGCAGCCTGATTACTGAATCCTTGTTTACGTAATTGTTTCTGACGGTTCAGCTCTTGTTCACTAAAAGTAAGTGCGGCTCTGGCTGCCCGGATTTGTGCATCTAATGCATCCAGTTCTGCAGGTCGTTTCCCTTTTTGTAAATCCGCGAGTTCGGCTTCTGCTTTCTCAATCTGTGCTTTAAGGTTTGCGGCTTGACCTCGAACCTCCTCATTGTTGATGACAAATAAGGTTGCGTTCGTTTTGACTTCGTCGCCTTCATTGACTAACCGTTGCTGAAGAAAACCGGCGACCGGTGTACTGATCCGAACGTAATCCGCTTCGATATATCCGGGGATCGTTTGGCTTTCTTTCGGTTGGCATCCGCTCAGTAAGACGAGCATGACAAGTACTTTTTTAATGGTCATGGTGAGAACGCTCCTGAAGTGCCTGAATGCCTGCCCAACTGAAACGGACGATGTGATCTTCCAGTTCCTGCAACCAGTTTTCGCGACGCATGAAATCGGCATCCACCCGATGAATAACTGGGCGTGCCAGCGCGTAAATAACACATTGCCCGAGAATGCTTAATGCGGTGCGCAGCAACCTTGTCTCGTCTGCTTCAGGTAAACAAATGCGTAAAAACGTCAGGACTTGTTGCAGTTGGGGGGACTGCACATGCTGAAAGATGTCATCCATCGCATCGGTCGGATTGACCATTTCGCGTAGCACCAGTCGAGCGAGCTGGTTTGATTGCCGCTCATCTAAAAGACGGACTAACAGGCTGTGGATCATGAAGCGGAATTGTTGTTCTACCGATAAAGACTCGGAGGGAAATAAGGGTTGTTGACTGATTGCGAGATCGGCGTGGTATCGCAACGTCGCAAGATATAACCCGGCTTTATTGCCAAAGTGATAATTGATTGCGGAAAGTCGGACACCCGCATGTTTTGCAATGGTTTGCACCCGTGCCGCCTGAAAACCTTGTTCCACAAAAACATCCGTTGCGGCTTGTAATAATTTCAGCCGTGTTTCATCTCCATAATTCGAGAGTGTTTTTGTCATGATGGCGTCGATTTAAAAATAGAAAACTTTTTCTAATTATTGGTGTATAAATCGACAGTCGCAAGCAAGAGTAGAAAATCTTTTCTATTTCTGAATTACCTGCTCAACTATTGCTCGATGATTCGCTTCGGAGTAACCTGCCTTCCTTCTGTAGAAATGAGGACGGGAACAACATCATGGCTGATTCAGTGTTACCTGCCGATCAACATTATGATCGCAACGATGTCGAAATTCTGAAGTGCGAACCTTGTTTCAAAGGCTTCTTTCGTATCAACCGCTATCACTTACGTCACAAGCTGTTTGCTGGTGGCTGGAGTGAGGTGATGCAACGGGAAATGTTTGAACGGGGCCATGCTGCCGCAGTCCTGCCTTATGATCCTGAAACCGATCAAATTGTCCTGTTGGAACAGTTCCGTTTAGGTGCTTACGAAACAAAAGAAGATCCATGGCTGCTGGAATTAGTCGCAGGCATGATCGAGCCAGGCGAAAATGTGGAAGAAGTGATTCACCGCGAAGCAGAAGAAGAAGCCGGTCTCACGCTGCAACAGGCTGAGTTCGTGTTGAGCTACATGGTGAGCCCGGGTGGTACAACCGAGCGTATTGATTTGTTTGTCGGCCATGTCGATGCCTCTCAGGCGGACGGATTACACGGTTTGGCTCATGAGGGTGAAGACATCCGTTTACATGTTGTCAGCCGCGAACAGGCCTACCAATGGGTCATGGACGGTCGGATCGATAACGCAACCTCAGTGATTGCCTTACAGTGGTTACAATTGAATCACGAATCACTGAAACAACGTTGGAAGCAAAAGCCGTGACGGTCGCAACAGAAACGCGCCGGCGCCATGTCCCCAATTTGCCGGAATTACACCGCGTTTATGAAACTAACTACATGGCGCTAATGAAATTATTACCGGCAGTTGGTTCTGCAATAAGATTGTATAATGTTGCGCAATCATTACAATTCGCACTTCGTGTTGTTGAAGACACGCGCTACACCACTTTGCTGGAGATTTGTCAGCATAATGAGACGATCCCGCCATTTATGAGAAGTTACATGCAGGTTCGTTTATATCACGATGCCCGCATGGCAGAAGTGTGTGTCAGTCAGCAGATTTCGCGTTTACACCCCAGCTATGATTACCCTAATCCAGCTATGCATCAACGAGATGAAAAAGAGCGGTGTAATCATTTTCTTGCTGAATGGTTGCGTTTTTGTCTGTCGCACGGGTACAGCGCTGAAGCGCTGGTGTATGAATAAACAATAATTACAGGACATAACGTAGTCCGAAGGGAATTAGCAATTTTGGAAACCTGCACACTGACGCATACTGACGATGGTGTCGTTCAAATTCTGCAGATTTCAGATACGCATTTATTTGCTGACTCTCAGCAACAATTGCTGGGTATCGCAACCGACAGTAGTTTTACTGCGGTGTTGAATGCGATTTGTGAAAATGAACAGGCGTTTGATGTTGTTCTGGCAACCGGCGACCTGTCTCAGGATCATACTGCAGAATCATATCGCCATTTTGCGCAAAAAATCATGATGCTGAACAAGCCGGTGTACTGGCTGCCCGGTAATCATGATGATCAGGGATTAATGAGTCCTGAACTTCTGGCTGCGGGTATTCGCCCGGAAATGCAGCTGGTGGGGGATTATTGGCAAATCATCCTGCTCGACAGCCAAGTCTGTGGCACACCACATGGCTGGTTAAGCCATACCCAGCTTGCGCAACTTGAACAAGCCTTATCTCAGTATCCTGAAAAGCATACCCTGATTTGTCTGCATCATCATACCTATCCCATCGGTTCAATCTGGTTGGATCAGCATGATTTAAAAAATGCCGATAATTTTGTGAAGCTCATTACCCGTTTCCCGCAAGTGAAAGCGGTGTTATGTGGCCATGTTCATCAGGAATATGATCAGCACCATGAGGGAATTCGTTTTCTGACATCGCCATCTACCTGTATCCAGTTCCAGCCCTTGAGTCAGGATTTTGCGCTCGACATGGTTTCGCCGGGTTGGCGTTATCTGCAGCTTCATCCTGATGGCAGTATTGCGACGCAGGTATGGCGGTTACCGCCGGGTGAGTTCATTCCCGATGTGGATTCGACCGGATATTAATATGACGTCAACGCTGATTTATTTACATGGCTTTAATTCGTCACCGCAATCAGCGAAAGCGACTCTGATGAAAGAATATCTGGCATCACAACTGCCAGATATTGATGTCTGTATTCCTAAATTACCCAATACACCGACTGCCACCTGGGAGTTTCTTCGCGAGTTGCTGGCTGATCTTGGCGATTCCAGGATTGGTTTAATTGGTAGCTCGATGGGAGGGTTTTGGGCCACCCGTATCGCAGAGGTTTACGGTCATAAAACAGTGGCTGTGAATCCCGCAGTACATCCGCATTTTTTACTCAGTCATTTGCTCGGACCGCAACATAACCCCTACACCGGGGAAGACTATGAGTTGCTGCCTGAACATGTCGAAGAACTGAAAGCACTTGATGTTGCAGAATTAAAACATCCGGAACGACTCTGGTTATTGCAGCAACAGGCCGATGAAGTGTTAGACTATCGGCATGCATTGAAATTTTACCAATATGCCAGAGCGACCGTTGAAAAGGGTGGCAATCATGCTTTCATCGGATTTGAACGTTACTGTGCTCAGATTGTAAGATTTCTGGAACTATAATCGCTATCTTCACGGAATATCATGAATCAAGCTTATACCGCTGAATCCATTGAGGTTCTTAATGGTTTGGAGCCGGTGCGCCGTCGTCCCGGCATGTATACCGATACAACACGCCCGAACCATCTGGGTCAGGAAGTCATCGACAACAGTGTGGATGAGGCGCTGGCTGGGCATGCATCGCGTATTGATGTCATTTTGCATGAAGATCAGGCGCTGGAAGTCATTGATGACGGTCGTGGTATGCCGGTGGATATCCATCCCGAAGAAGGTGTCCCTGCGATTGAACTGATTTTATGTAAACTGCATGCTGGCGGTAAGTTTTCCAGTAAGAGCTATCAGTTCTCCGGTGGTTTGCACGGGGTTGGTATTTCTGTCGTCAACGCGCTATCCCGTCGTGTTGAGGTCACGGTGCGCCGTGATGGAAACGTCTATGAAATGGCGTTTGAACAAGGCGATAAAGTTGAAGATCTGACCATTACTGGAACTTGCGGAAAACGCAATACCGGTACCCGGGTGAAATTCTGGCCGGAAGTAAAATACTTTGATTCGCCAAAATTCTCCGCGAGTCGTCTGGCACATATTCTGAAAGCCAAAGCGGTTTTATGTCCGGGCCTGACGATTCATTTTGAAGATAAAGTGAATAACCAGACCTATGACTGGTGTTATCAGGATGGTCTGCGTGATTACCTGATGGATAATCTGAAAGACGTACTCCGCTTGCCGGAACAACCTTTCACGGGGCATTTCACTGCGGATGATGCGGCAGTCGATTGGGCATTATGCTGGTTGCCGGAAGGCGGCGAGTTACTGAGCGAGTCGTATGTCAACCTGATCCCGACTGTACAGGGCGGTACGCATGTCAACGGTCTGCGTCAGGGGCTTCTGGATGCAATGCGTGAGTTTTGTGAATTCCGTAATCTCCTGCCGCGAGGCGTGAAACTGACGCCAGATGATATCTGGGATCGCTGTGCGTACATCCTTTCCATCAAAATGCAGGATCCACAATTTGCGGGACAAACGAAAGAACGTCTTTCTTCCCGTCAAAGTGCGGCGTTTGTGTCCGGGGTTGTTAAAGATGCATTCAGTCTGTGGTTGAATGCCAATATCGAATTGGCGGAACAATTGGCAGAACTCTGCATCAGCAGTGCACAACGTCGTCTGCGTGCTGCGAAGACCGTTGTACGCAAGAAGATTACCCAAGGTCCGGCTTTACCCGGCAAGCTCACCGATTGTAACTGCTCAGATCCGATGCAGGGTGAACTCTTTCTGGTGGAAGGGGACTCCGCAGGTGGGAGTGCAAAACAGGCACGTGATCGTGAGTTCCAGGCGATTATGCCGCTGCGAGGGAAGATCCTGAACACGTGGGAAGTGGATGCTTCTGAAGTGCTGGCCTCTCAGGAGGTTCATGATATTTCGGTTGCGATTGGGATGGATCCGGATTCGGATGATGTGAGCGGTTTGCGCTATGGCAAGATCTGTATTCTCGCGGATGCGGATTCAGATGGTTTGCATATCGCAACCCTTCTGTGTGCCTTGTTCGTCAAACATTTCCGCACGCTTGTGGAACGCGGTCATGTTCATGTTGCGATGCCTCCTCTGTTCCGTATCGATCTGGGGAAAGAAGTTTTCTACGCACTGGATGAAGGCGAAAAAGAAGGCATTCTGCAACGTCTGAAAGCCGAGAAGAAACGGGGCACACCACAAGTCACGCGATTCAAAGGTTTGGGCGAAATGAACCCGAAACAGCTGCGTGAAACAACCATGGATCCGAACACACGTCGTCTGGTGCAGTTAACGTTCGATGAAATGGAAGCGACCATGCAGCTGATGGATATGCTGCTTGCGAAAAAACGCTCTTCCGATCGACGTGAATGGCTTGAAACGAAAGGAAATCTGGCTGTGATTTGAGCCTGACTTCGCTTCGCGTTATAATGCATGTTAATCAGATTAACATGTGAGTTAGCGAAATGGAGAAAAAGACCGCTCGTTTGACTTTACTGATTGATCCGGTAAAGAAAAAAGCATTTGAAGATCTCTGTTCAGCGCAGGATCTGACCCCTTCACAGGTGGTACGCCAAATGATCCGGGAATATCTGGATGCACATGGCGTTACCTATGCCACCAAAAGTAAGATTGGTGTAAAAGCCAAAGAAGAAACCACGTCATAAGACGTGGTTTTTTAATGCCTCTTCAGAGCCAAATCTCAGCTCGCAATAATTCAATGCTTCATCAAACGTTGTAAAACAATGGCCTGGGCCGAGCAATTCAATAATGCCTGCTTTTGTCAGTTTCTGTTGTACCGGTTTATTGGCTTCACTGAGCAGTACCGTTACCTGACGTTTTTCGAGCATATGAATCACATGCTCAAGGGATTGCAGTGCGGTGAAGTCCATAAAAGGCACATGGGTGAGTCTTAAAATCAGTGCTTTCGGGTCTGTATTCGTTTGTGCTAGTGCTTGCTGGAAATGTTCCGCTGCACCAAAGAATAAAGGACCATCAATATTGTAAACAAGCACTGATTCCGGAAGGCTCGGATGCCCGATGAGTTGTAATTCCCGTGACAGGTTATCGGCTTCCTGCTGATGAATTTCAACGGAGCCTGCCATACGTTGCATAAAGCTGAACGCAGCAAGAATCACCCCAATATTCACAGCAACAACCAGATCGGTCAGAACAGTCAGGGAGAATGTGATCAATAAGATTGCAGTATCTGTTTTCGGGGCTTTTTTGACCATCGCAAAAAAGTGCGGTAATTCACTCATATTCCATGCGACCACAAACAGAATCGCCGACAGGGTACATAGCGGAATGTTGTTCGCGAGCGGTGCCAGAAACAGCAGGATCAGCACTAAGACCACGGAGTGAATGATCCCGGCAATTGGGCTGTTGCCTCCATTTCGAATATTGGTTGCAGTTCGGGCAATGGCGCCGGTCGCAGCAAAACCACCGAATAAAGGGGATATCAGGTTCGCGATCCCTTGTCCGATCAGCTCCTGATTTGAGTTATGTCGTGTACCCGCCATCCCGTCCGCCACGACGGCTGAGAGTAACGATTCAATCGCGCCAAGCATGGCAATGGTGAATGCTGGCCCGATTAATTGTACAAATTGGTTGAATGTAATGCTTGGTAGTGAAAAATCTGGTAATTTCTGTGGAATTCCACCGAATGCACTGCCAATTGTGGCAACGTTTTCCGGATGGAAAACACTGACGATCAAAGTGGAAAAAATCATTGCCACTAAAGGACCGGGTACTTTTTTGAGATATTTTATTTTTGGCGTGAAGAGCACCAAGGCCAAACTACTGACAGCGAGTAAGGTGGTAACCCCATGCGCCTCAGGAAAGGCTTGTAATAAATGCCATAACTTTTCATGAAAATGACTACCGGAGACAGCGGGCAGACCAAAAAAATCCTTCCATTGACCGACCCAGATAATCACCCCGATCCCACTGGTAAAACCAACAATGACCGGAGCTGGGATAAATTTAATAATGCTGCCAAGTCGACTGAATCCCATCATCATCAGGATGAAACCAGCCATCATGGTGGCTATTTGCAGACCACTAATCCCATATTTACTGGTAATTCCGGCCAGAATCACGATGAATGCACCGGTTGGTCCGGCGATTTGTAGACGACTGCCACCGAACAGGGAGACCGCAACGCCAGCAACAATCGACGTATAAAGTCCTTGTTCTGGTTTCGCGCCCGAGGCAATAGAAAACGCCATGGCTAAAGGCAAAGCAACCACACCAACGATGATGCCCGCAATTAAATTAGGCAGCCAGTTTTGGGTACGAAGAAGTCCTGCTTTCTTCGCCTCCAGAATTGCAATCATAAACACCTCATACGAATTACATTAACATGTGGTGGTAACAAGATGTGCTATTTTAGCGCTGCGAAATCACACGGATCATGAAACTAAATCAAAAAAGAGTGGTAAGTCCGGTCGGAAAAAAAAGAAAATTTATTTCGCTGAAGTGTGTAGATGCTCCCACATTTTTATCTGCTTAATACTAAAATTAACAGTAGATGCTACTGGGAATCCCGGTGCTGTCCACCCCGCATTCTGCTACGAGCCGTGGAGGTATCTATGCACAAACACACTTTCTTTCATGCCAAATTACCGCATTTTGCCCATCGTCCTGAACAAATGAATACCTTGTTCGGCAAGATGAGACATATGTTTTTCGTTTGGAAACAAAACTGGATGACTCGTCGTCAATTAGCCATGCTGAATGACGAAGAGTTACGTGATGTTGGAATGACTGAAGCGCAACGACAGGAAGAGCTAAATAAATATTTCTGGGAACCGTAGTGAGAAAGGGATTTCAAAAAAAAGCTCCTGAATCTATCAGGAGCTTTTTTTTGAGCCATTTCACCGTCTCATAAAGGTTCGGAAGTTTTGCGAATTCACGAGCTGAAAGGGAATGATATATTCATTTGGCAATTTGCTGGATTGTGCTGCCAGCGCTGATGCCATTTGCAATGCTTGTTTGCCTTGTTCCTGCGCATCTTGGAATACGGTTGCAAACAGCTCATGTTTATACATGGAATTCAGGGCTTCTTCGGTTGCATCAATTCCAACAACTTTGATATTTTTGGGTGATAAACCGTTCTTCCTGATGGCCTGTAATGCCCCTAATGCCATCTCATCATTGTTCGCAATGATCGCATCAAAATGGATGCCGCTATCGATCCATTTCGTCACTAACTGTGTTGCTTTCTCGCGTTCAAAATTAGCAATACCGACTGCGACAACTTCAACATCAGGTCGGGTTTCCATAATTTTTTTCGCTGCATTGGTGCGGTTTTTGGCAACACCGGAAAGCAATGAACCCATCAGAATTCCAACCTTCGCTTGTTGCGGAAGATAATTAATCAGATAACGCATCTGAATGGTACCCGCATCCGCATCATTAGAACCGACATAATAAAGTCCACTTTTCAGCGGGATCTCAGGGCGAACATTCACAAAGACGATAGGGATCCTTGCTTTTAAGACTGGCTGAATCATTGGCCAGACATCTTCTTTATCTGAAGACACCAGATTAAGAATGATTGCATCACAGGGTTGATTGATAAACTCAGCAATATGCCGTTTTTGAATCGCATGGCTCCAACGAGCGTCAGAGATGGAAAGATGCATGCCTTCTTGTTCTTGTGCGGCATCTGCGATAGCAGTTCGAACCAGTGATAAAAATTTATCATTAAATGAAGCCATACTGACGCAGATCTGCTGTTCAGCCATGGCGAAACCGGTATAAAAAAACAATAACAGCGAAAGAATCGTATGTCGTTTCTGCATTCCTGGCTCCTGCGACAGAGACTGCTTTGTTTCCCATGCCGAATAATAAAAATAGACTATTTATTAATAGCAGCTAGCACGCTGAAACAGCGAATTAATTCACAACTGTCCCTCATGATCTGTCATAAAGATCTAAATTTTGTGTACCGGATCTGTTTCGGGTTGTGTACTGATT
>QKFI01000070.1 GCA_003251455.1 Tolumonas sp. | reverse complement strand
CAATTGTTGCCTTTGGCAGAATTTTCTCACCCAGTTGGCTTAATGAGAAATTAGAAGGAGAAAATGCATCATGACGCTGGCACTTTTCCTGTCTGTTCTGATTATTACTATTATTCTCGGGCTCCCGGTCGCCTTTGCACTGTTAGTCGCATCAATGGCGCTGATGATTCAGATGGATTTGTTCAGCTCCGATATTCTGGCCCAGTCGCTGGTCAATGGGGTTGATAGTTTCACGTTGTTAGCAATCCCATTCTTCCTGATTGCCGGTGAGGTCATGTCGGAAGGTGGGCTTTCGACGCGAATCGTTCGTCTGGCAACTAGCTATGTCGGTCATCGCAAAGGTGGTTTGGGCTATGTAGCCATCATGACCTCTGTTGTGCTTGCCGGTTTATCAGGTTCAGCCGTTGCGGATGCTGCAGCATTGGTCAGTATTCTCTACCCAATGATGAAAGCGGCTCGTTATCCTGCGGATACTTCCATTGGCTTGCTTGCAGCAGGTGGGATTATCGCACCCGTTATTCCGCCTTCATTACCTTTGATTCTGGTCGGTGTTGCCGGTGGAATTTCGATTAAAAACCTGTTCTTAGGTGGTATTGTCCCAGGTTTGATCATGGGTATGACTTTGATGTTCATGTGGTCTTTCCTGGTTCGTCGAGAACCATTGGAAACAAGCCCTAAAGCATCAAAAGCAGAAAAACGCGCAGCATTAAAAGAAGGTTTCTGGGCGCTTTTACTACCAATCATCATCATTGGTGGGATCCGCTTCGGTATCTTCACACCGACAGAAGCAGCCGTTGTTGCCGCAGTGTATGCAATCCTGATTTCAAGTGCGATTTATCGGGAACTGACACCACGTAAGTTCTACAAAATATTACTGAACGCTGGTCGCTCAACTGCAATGGTTATGTTTTTGGTCGGATGTGCCATGGTTGCAGCATGGTTGATCACGGTCGCACAGTTACCACAACAATTAGCAGAGTTGTTAGGCCCGCTTGTTGACAGCCCTCGTTTGTTAATGGGTGTCATTATGGCGTTGGTTTTATGTGTCGGCATGGTGATGGATTTAAGCCCAACCGTACTGATTCTGGTACCACTGCTCATGCCTGTCGTCAACATGGCTGGAATCGACCAAACCTATTTCGGTCTGATGTTTGTTATTAACTGCTCAATCGGCTTAATTACACCACCGGTCGGCACTGTGCTGAACGTGGTCTGTGGTGTTGCAAAAGTTCCGATGTCTGCCGCGGTGAGAGGTATTCTGCCCTTCATTCTGGCTTATATTGGATTGCTGATTTTGTTCGTTATTTTCCCTCAAATTATAACTATCCCGATGAACTTTATTATCGGTTAACACTACACACAACGGAGCAACAGTATGAAAAATCTAGTCAAAACTGTCAGTTTCATTTCTGCCCTGGCGTTTGCAACTTCAAGCTATGCGACAACGCTGAAACTCGCTCATGCTGCACCTGAGTCAGATTTACAGCAAGATATGTCGCTGTTTTTCAAAAAAGAAGTTGAAGCGCGTTCTCATGGTGATATCAAAGTAAACATTTTCCCATCTGGCCAGTTGGGTAACGACAAGCAAATGATCGATGGTACCCGTTCTGGCATCATTGATATTTCAATGGTCGGTATCAATAACTACTCTGGTTTGCTGCCAAAATCAGCCGCGCTCTCGTTGCCTTTTATTTTCCCGGATCGCCAGACTGCTTATAAAGTGCTGGATGGTAAAGTTGGCCAAGGTGTCTTCAAAGATATGGAACAATACGGTCTGAAAGGTCTGGGATATCCTGAAAACGGCTTCCGTAACATGACGAACAATCGCAATCCAATCCGTGAGCCAAAAGATGTTGAAGGATTACGGATGCGCGTGAACAACGCGAAATCTCTGAATGACATGTTCAATCTGCTGAAGGCAAACCCGCAACAGATCCCGGTTGCAGAACTTTATACCGCGTTGGAAACTGGCGTTGTCGATGCGCAGGACCATCCAATCGGCGTAACCCTGTCATTCAAATTCTATGAAGTACAGAAATACTTGAGTATGACACAACACGCCTACTCAGCCCTGGCGATGACAATGAACCTGAAAAAGTTCAATAAATTATCTGCAGATGAACAGAAAATTGTTACTGATGTAGCAAATGAAGCGGTTCAAAGACAACGCCAAATGAGTATTGAAAGTGAAGATAAGATGATTGCTGAACTTGAATCTCATGGTATGAAAGTCAACAGAGATGTTGATACCGCTGCCTTCCAAGCAGTCGTGAAACCAGTTTGGGATACGTTCATCCAAGAAAATGGTGATCAGATCATCAAAGATATTCAGGAAGCATCTAAGTAATCAGAACGAACCCCTTCTCACAGAGAAGGGGTTTTCTTCTATCAACTTCATATTTCAAATTCACTGTATAATCGGCAATTTCCTCAAACATTAACCCTTTTCGGTAAGTAGTGCCTATGAGTGAACAAGTGAAATCGTTGGCGAAAGCCCTCTCAGTCATTGAGTTCCTGAGTAAACATCCTAATGGAGCGCCTTTGCAGGAAGTAGCGAATGCAACGGGTGTAAATAAAACCTCGGTTCATCGCATGCTCTCCACATTTGAAGAAATGGGTTATGTATCCCAAGTACCTAAAAGTAAAGACTACAAATTAACGCTTAAACTTCTGCATCTCGGCCATTCAGCATTGAGTTCAGATGTCATTTCAGTCACACGAGCAAGACTCAATGAACTGGTCGCTGATTTGAATGAAACAATTAATTTCATTGCACGTGAAGGCGATAAAATTGTTTTCCGTGACAAAATTGAACCCCAGTATTCCTCTTTTCGTACGCGCACCTTTGTCGGCTTATATGGTGAAATGTATTGCACCGCTGCAGGTAAATGTTTTCTGGCTTTTTCAACTGAAGAGGATCGCGAAAATTACTGGCAACGCAATCAACGTGTAATCAAAAAACTCACAGACAGCACCATCACAGAAAAAGAGCAGTTCATGAATGAACTGGCAACGATTCGTGAACAAGGTTTTGCAGTCGATAATGAAGAAAACGAAGCTGGGATCTCATGTACGGCAGTACCAATCTTTGATAATTCAGGAACACCAGCTTACGTTGTTAGTGTCTCAACACTAACCCCTCGCCTTCGAGCGATGAATCCTGAAAAACTGGCCGCCAGAATCAAAGAAACAACAACACAAATTGAACAAGAACTATTCGGTTAAAAAGAATAAATACATTAAATTAAAGAAAAAGGCCTGAGAAATCATTTTCTAGTGAAACATATATAAGCGATCAATGAGTTAGAGATTTAACCTTAAATATTAGATGGTTATACTCTAA
>QKFI01000017.1 GCA_003251455.1 Tolumonas sp. | reverse complement strand
TCTCTCGAATGTTTGGCTGACCTGATTGAGGCTCCAGAAACAAGAACAGCCCCCATGCTTGATAGCGGCGAATTAACCCGGTCTGGCGAGTAGCCAGACACTTTCTATTTTCTTTCCACAATCCACCTTTCTATTACGATCTGCCACATTTGTTAGCATTACTAAATATCACTCGGTTTTTTCCACCTTCATTTTCAAAATAAGCATAAACAAACCACAAAAACATCAAAAAATACTTTGCATCACTAAATTTTTTAACCATTAAACATCAATAGATAGATTGAGCAAAAAAACAACTTAAAAAGCTTGAAATGATGCTTATATCCTTTATGTTAATAAATAATAGCATTGCTATGAAATTTAAAAAATCTCGATTTGTTAACAACCAAGAAGGGTATCCATGACCGTAAAACTGGAAGTAAAAAACCTGTTCAAGGTGTTCGGAGAGCATCCTGAACAGGCTTTTAAATTACTGAACAAAGGATTGGATAAAGCCGCCATTTTTAAAAAAACCGGTCTGACTGTTGGCGTACAGGATGTCAGTCTGACCATCAATGAAGGTGAAATCTTCGTCATCATGGGATTATCCGGCTCTGGAAAATCCACACTAGTTCGTTTACTCAACCGTCTGATTGAACCGACCCGAGGCCAGGTATTGTTAGATGGTGAAGATATCGCAGCAATTTCAGATGATGCGCTACGTCAGGTGCGACGTAAAAAAATCAGTATGGTTTTCCAGTCTTTTGCACTGATGCCACATATGAGCGTTATCGACAATGCCGCTTTTGGCCTTGAATTGGCGGGTGTAGATAAAGCAACACGACATGAACGCGCATTAAAAGCACTGAATCAAGTAGGCTTGGACAGCTGGGCTCATTCTTATCCGGATGAACTATCTGGAGGTATGAAACAACGAGTAGGTCTTGCTCGAGCCTTAGCAAATGATCCTGCAGTACTACTGATGGACGAGGCATTTTCTGCATTGGATCCCTTAATCCGAACAGAAATGCAGGATGAACTCCTGAAACTGCAGAGCAAACAGCAACGAACGATCGTATTTATTTCGCATGATTTAGATGAAGCCATGCGAATTGGTGATCGGATTGCCATCATGCAAGATGGCGAATTAGTTCAGGTAGGCAGCCCAGACGAAATCCTCAATAATCCGGCAAACGACTATGTTCGCGCCTTCTTCCGCGGTGTTGATCTGGCGAATGTCTTCTCAGCAAAAGATGTCGCAACCCACCGCCAGATTCCGCTGATTCGAAAACATGTTACGGATGGCCCTTTAGCTGCACTGAAGCAACTAAAAGATCAGGATCGTGAATATGGTTATGTTATTGACCGTAGTCGTCATTTTATCGGTGTGGTTTCCATCGATTCTCTGAAGCAGGCTGCAGCACAAAAACAAAGCCTTGATGCGGCTTTATTGGAAAAACCAGAGCCGATTCAAGCAGAAACACCAGTGAATGAATTGATCGGATTAGTTGCAGAATCCCCTTGTCAGGTGCCTGTGGTGGATAGCACCGGGCTTTACATTGGCCTGATTTCAAAAGCTAATCTGTTACAAACACTTGATAGGAATAATGCAGCATGAAGAAAAACAAATTTTTACCTTTAATGCTGGTCCTCTGTTCGCTATCAGGGTTCAGTTGGGCAGATGAAGCCACTGATGCAAGCGCTGACCCGTGGGCAGCTGCGACCGTTACAACAGAAAGTAGTAATGCCGATGCATCTGACCCCTGGGGAAATTCAGAACAGACCGTGCAGCCATCAACGAATGACTGGCTGAATACAGCTGCGCCGTCTGAAACACAAACAACCATCGATTACTGGCATCCATTTAAGAAAGCCGTGATCCCGCTAGATAATTGGATCGAACACGGCATTGATTGGCTGGTCGTTAATTTCCGCCCGGTATTTCAATTAATTCGTGCGCCGGTTGAAATCACCCTCACAGGTATTGAAACCGCGCTGCAAGCTATTCCTTCTCCAATCATGATTGTCTTGCTGACCTTACTGGCTTGGCAATTGGTTAATTTTCGAATGGCGATTGGTACATTCGTGAGTCTGATCCTGATTGGATTAATTGGCACCTGGATGGAAGCCATGACGACGCTTGCGCTCGTACTGACTTCATTGTTTTTCTGTATGTTAATTGGTTTACCAACCGGGATCTGGCTGGCAAGAAGTGAGCGTGCCGGTACGATTGTGCGTCCGTTACTGGATGCGATGCAGACGACGCCAGCGTTCGTGTATCTGGTACCTGTTGTGATGTTATTCGGTATCGGGAATGTACCAGGCGTTGTTGTCACCATCATCTTTGCCTTGCCACCCGTCATTCGACTGACGATGCTCGGGATCCGACAAGTACCTGAAGATCTGATTGAGGCAGGTCACTCATTCGGTGCAAGCCCAAGACAGTTACTCTTTAAAGTGCAATTACCACTAGCGATGCCAACCATCATGGCGGGGGTCAACCAAACGCTGATGTTATCGCTCTCCATGGTGGTCATTGCTTCCATGATCGCCGTCGGCGGTTTGGGACAGATGGTGTTACGCGGCATTGGCCGTCTTGATATGGGCATGGCCTCTGTTGGTGGTGTCGGAATCGTCTTACTCGCCATCGTCCTTGATCGTTTGACTCAGGCGATGGGTCAAAAATCTAACGATAAAAATGCCAGACATTGGTATCAACGCGGACCTGCAGGTCTTCTTTTCCGGTTCTCAGGCCGGGCCTAAATTAACCCTTCAAATCACGGAGAGAACGCAATGTTTGAACCAAAGAAAATCATCGCAATCAGTTCATTACTTCTGAGTACACAACTGATGGCCAGCACCGACTTACCCGGTGAAGGTGTTACTGTACAACCGATCGAAAGCACGATCGCAGAAGAAGCTTTTCAAACCCAATTAGTCAGCAAAATGCTGGAAAAACTGGGTTACGACGTGAAACCAGCGAAAGATGTTGATTACAACGTTGGTTATACCTCGGTTGCGAATGGTGAAGGAACATTCCTGACCTTTAACTGGGCTCCGTTGCATGATGATAAATACGCGAAAGCCGGTGGCGATGAAAAATTTTATCGGAAAGGTGTTTATGTTACAGGTGCGGCGCAAGGTTATTTGATTGACAAAAAAACAGCGGACAAATATCACATCAACAACATTGCTCAACTGAAAGATCCCAAAATCGCAAAACTGTTTGATGCAAATGATGACGGAAAAGCAGATTTAGCAGGTTGTAATCCTGGTTGGGGATGTGAAGCAGTCATTAATCATCAAATCAAAGCATATGGTTTGAGTGACACAGTGACACATAACCAAGGTAACTATGCAGCGATTATCGCTGACACGATTACCCGTTATAAAGAAGAAAAGCCGATCCTTTATTACACTTGGACACCCTACTGGGTCAGTGGCGAATTAGTTCCAGGAAAAGATGTTGTTTGGCTGGAAGTACCATTTTCTTCGCTGCCGGGTGATCGAAAAGACATCGATACAAAATTACCAAACGGTAAAAATTATGGCTTCCAGATGAACCAGATGCATATTGTAGCCAACAAAGTCTTCGCTGAGAAAAATCCAGCTGCTGCAAAACTGTTTGCCATCATGAAGCTACC
>QKFI01000322.1 GCA_003251455.1 Tolumonas sp. | reverse complement strand
ATAAATACCCGGTGTCAGCACAACGATTTCAGGTGTTTCGCTTTTTCGCGGAGAAAGTGCTGCTAATGTCTCGAATAACTGGGAGGTGTAAGCATCGATTGGTTTGATATCGTCATTTTCGAAAAGTTCAGGTAGTACTCGTTTGGTGATTGCACGGTTTTCGAGCATATAAGACACACCAGACGGAACCCGAAGGTTATCTTCGAGTACATAAAACTGACCTGTCTCGTCACGCACCAAATCGGTGCCACAAATGTGAGCCCAGACACCATATGCGGGCGATACCCCGACACATTCAGGTCGGAAGTTTTTGGATTTACTGATGATGTATTCAGGAATGATTCCATCTTTGATGCACAGCTGGTCGTGATACAAATCATCAATGAATTTATTTAAGGCTTTCAGGCGTTGTTTTAAACCAGCTTCAGCAACAGCCCAGTCCTTTGCTTCAATCGTGCGCGGAATAATATCAAACGGCCAACTACGGTCGATATTCCCTTCTTCTGTGTAAACGGTGAAGCTGATCCCCATTTCCTGCACAGTTGCTTCGGCAGTTTTTTTCTAATTCGTCAGGGGAGAGCGTGGAGAGATAATTGAAGAGCTGTTTAGCGGGGGGGCGGGGAGAGCCGTCTTTTTGAATCAACTCATCATAATAAACACCCGTCGTGTAATTCGTTGTTAGTTCGCTCATAGGGTAACGTCCTTTTCACAGCTGAAGTGCCATGTATTTTTGTTATGTATTTTTTACAATTTCGGCACGATAGTATCATCCAGCAACTTTCGTACCGTCTAACAAAAACCAGATATGTTATGACCCTGTTAAATTCGGGTAACTACCACATCATAAACTTATTAGGAAAGCTCTGACAGCGAATTTGTTTGGTGTCATGTGGAAATTCAAATCAAGGTCAAAACCTGCAGTAAAATTTCTACAGGCCAAGCAATTTTTTGATTGTTCAGGAGGGGGAAATCAGGCGGTTTTTTGTGCTTCAAGGTAATAGGAGTGCGAAACGAATTTCCATTGAACGGGGTTGGCGAGATGTGCATTCAGCAGCAAAAGACTCGATTCAAAAATGGGATAACGATCCAGCATCTGATTTTCCGGGTTCACGATGCCAAACTCTTCTTGAAACTCCTCCAGATCGAACGATTTCAAGGGATATTTGGCGACTAACTCATCGGTTTGGTTTGTGTATTCTGCAATATAGCGGGTGATTTTATTATTCATCTGATTCGCTTCCGTCAGGAATTATGTTTTGCTTTGGTTGATTATATGGATTCATCATGAAATAGCGCGTACTGATTGATGATGTACCGTAATAATCTGATTTGAATCAATGATGACCCCGAAAACAAACACAGAAAATAATTACTAGTTGATCGGTCTAAATTATTGATGGATGATAAATAGCAATCTGAGCATGAAAGGAAAACCTATGTTTAAGGCCATTGTAATCGATAAAGTTGATGACAATTACACTGTCAAAGAGACCGAATTAGCTGAACAAGATCTTCCGCAAGAAGAAGTGGTTGTTGATGTTGAGTTTTCGACATTGAATTTTAAAGACGGTCTGGCAATCAGCGGTAAATCGCCTGTTGTTCGTAAATTTCCAATGGTGCCTGGCATTGATTTCGCCGGGACAGTTTCTAAAAGCACGAATCCCGAGTTTCCGGTCGGAGAGAAAGTATTTCTGAATGGTTGGGGTGTTGGTGAAAAACACTGGGGTGGTCTTGCTCAGAAAGCATCTGTCCCAGGAAAATGGTTGTTACCAATCCCTGATGGAATGGATGCGAAGTCAGTCATGGCGGTTGGTACGGCGGGGTACACAGCAATGTTAGCGGTCATGGCGTTAATTCGTAATGGCGTTACCCCCGATCAAGGCCAGATTCTGGTCACCGGTGCGAATGGTGGGGTCGGCAGTTTTGCAATCAGCTTCCTGCATAAATTAGGTTATGACGTTGTTGCATCGACAGGTCGCCCTGAAGAGGCTGAACGTTTATCAAAATTAGGTGCGACTGAAGTGATCGATCGCAATACGCTGTCGGCACCAGGTCGCCCTCTTGATAAAGAACGTTGGGCGGGTGCAGTTGACTCAGTGGGCAGCCATACACTGGCGAACGTGTGTGCATCAACGAAATACGGTGGTGTGGTTGCCGCTTGTGGTTTAGCGCAAGGCATGGATTTCCCGGCCACGGTTGCGCCATTCATCTTGCGTGGTGTTACGCTGGCGGGGATCGATAGTGTGATGTGTCCGAAAGCGATTCGTCAGCAAGCGTGGGAAAAAATTGCTGAACTGACAGATCCGGTGACTTTGGCAATCATTACCGAAACCATCGGATTATCTGACGCGATTGCGACAGCAAATCAATTGCTGGAAGGGAAGGTGAAAGGTCGCGTGGTTGTTGATGTAAACAACTAAACGTTACGTGTTGATGAGATGCTGGCTTTAAAATAAGTCCAGAAATCTTCGAGCGGTTGTGCAGAGCGGTATAATTTTGCCCGCATAACCGCACCTTCCCATCCTGACCAGAATAATCCCGCTAAATGGTAATCATCATCTGTTGAATGTTGTTCTCCAGCTTCACGAGCCAGCGAGAGGCAATCGGCAATCTGTTGCTGCCATTGCTGTAAGATCTGCTGCAAGTGAGGAGAAAAGTCATCCGATAAATTCGGGCTCTCCTGCATCAGATTTCCTACCAGACATCCGCGTTTGAATTCAAATTTTGTCATGCCTCGTTTTGCATCAGAGACGAAGTTATAGATGCGGTCTAACGGCGAAAACGTAGCATCTTCCAGATGTTTTTTCAGTTTTCTCGAAAAATATTGCCCATAGGTAGCCAGTACTTCATGACAGAAATCATCTTTGTTTTTGAAGTAGTAATAGAATGAACCTTTAGGGATGCCCGCTGCTTTTAGAATGGCATCGAGCCCCGATGCGAAATAACCAAATTCAGTCAAATGAACGAGCCCGGTCTGTACCAGATGAAGTTTGGTATCTTCAAATGATCGCGCTTGTTTGGGGGGTCTGCCCGGTTTGCGTTTTGGCGACTGTAATGACTGGGACTGTGGTTGGTTTTCTGACATGCAACATGAAACGAGAACAGGTTTTAAAAGAGTATACCGGATTTAACGTGATGGTCGAATGGTTGCCTGCTGCAATATCGAAACTTGAAGAACAACAATCCATGACTGTAATGCAGAGCAATGAAAACCGGTCTGATAGATGAGAACTACACAAACATGAATCCGTCAACAGGCTCATAAATTCTGAGCTGGAACAATTTCCAGTACAGATGCAAATAAGAATTATACTTAAACAGCCACTATCGCCCTTCAGGAGAAATAACATGACTATGCTTGCCCACGGTTTGCAAAACGTCAAAGTTATCGCCCTTGCCGTGACTGATTTAGAGCGAGCCAAACACTTTTATGGGGAAATACTCGGTCTTCCCCCGGCTTATGAAGAAAATGTACTGGTAGGCTATTCCATCGGCGAAATCGTTCTGATGCTGAAAGAGAACTGGTATGGCACTCCCACAACAGATCCTAATCCCCGGATCACGCTGGCAACCGCTTATGCCCCGGATACCGAAGCTTTTTTAAGAGAGCACGGTGTCACAATTGTCGATCCGGTCGAAGAGGTTGATGAAGGCTATTACGTCGGTAGCTTTTTAGACAGCGAAGGCAATAAGCTCTGGTTCTGCTCTCCTACCGAACAGTAATTTTATCATCTTCATCCGGATTTAAGTCTGCTGTCACACGCATGGAGAGCCGGATGCACTGATTCACTATCACAATAGAGAGGTAGTCAATATGACTACAGTAATCGCAGTACATGATGTAGATGATGTCGCTCACTGGCTGAGTTCACCGAAACGCGCTGAATTCTTCGGGGCTCACGGGATGACCGTGCGGACGTTTGTCA
>QKFI01000104.1 GCA_003251455.1 Tolumonas sp. | reverse complement strand
AGTTGCTTAATTGATTTGGTTCAACTTTCTCTAACAAGCCTTCTTTAATCAAAATCGCAACCATATAGTCGCCCGGAACAGCAACATCATAGCCAGTCACGCCAGATTTCAATTTAGCCAATAACGTTTCATTGCTGTCGTATGTATCTTGTGTCACTTTCACATCATATTGCTTTGCAAATTTGTCCAACAAAGACTGCGGCATATAGTCAGACCAGTTGAAAATCTTTAGTTCACCTGCCGCATTCGCTGAAAAGCTACAAACCAAACTTAAAGCGACTGATGCTGCGACACGAGTAAAAGTACGGCGGTTAATGCGTGTTAATTTTTTCATCATAGAGTCCTTTCAATTAATTGGATGAAGCTGATTGATTAGGGCGGTTAAACCACCATGAAACGGTCACAAAACCAATTGAGACGAACAGAAGTAGCGTCGAGATCGCGTTAATTTCGGGTGTAAAACCAATTCGGACCAAGCTATAGATAGCCATTGGCAGTGTCGTCGCACCAGGCCCAGCAACCATATTGGCCACGATAAAATCGTCGAGTGATACGATGAAAGCCAGCATCAACCCAGACATAATTCCTGGCATGGCCATCGGTAACATGATGTAGCGGAATGCCTGCCAACGATTTGCATATAAATCATAAGCGGCATCGTCAAATCGCTGACTGATATCTTTCAGTCGAGTCGAGATCGGTAAATAGGCAAATGGGATGCAAAAGATAATGTGCGCAATCAGTACTGTTCCTAACCCCAACGTCATATCAATGGCGACAAAGAAGATGAGAGTAGCAACTGCAGTGACAATTTCAGGGATCAACAGAGGCAAATTGATTACCCCACTGATGACACCATTAAATTTCAATGGGGTACCTCGTAATAATCCAATTGCAGCAGCCAAAGCAATCGACGTTGCAATCGTTGAAGCCAGTACCGCAATAATGAGGGAGTTTAATGTAGCAGCCTGAATGGATGGGTTATGAAAAGCTTTCACATACCAATCAAACGTAAAACCGCCCCAAGTACTGATAGAACGTAATGAATTAAATGAATACAGACTAATCACTAATAACGGTGCATAAAGTATAAATATGCAGATTAAAGTGATGGTTCTTGTTCCTGGGTAGTGACTCAATGAATGTTTCATTTTTTGCCTCCTTTATTTTTGAGCGCGAAGGCGATTAATACGATCAGTACGAAGGTTAAAAGAATCATTGAGGTCGCGGCACCAAATGGCCAATTGCGGGAACTCTGAAATTGCAACGCAATTAAATTACCAATCATGAGTTGTTTGCCACCACCTAGCATATCCGGTGCAATAAAAGCCCCAATGGATGGAATAAACACCAATAAGCAACCGGCGGTAATTCCGTGAGTGACATTAGGAATGAGAACATGACGTAATGCGGCCCATTTGCTTGCATATAGATCATGTGCAGCTGTGAGTAATCCCATGTCGAAACGAGATAAAGCGGTGTAAATGGGTAAAACCATAAATGGCAAATATGAATAAAACAGGCCTAATGCAACAGCAAAAGGTGTATAAGCCATTTTGATCGGTTCGGAAATCCAGCCTAAAGACATGAGTAATTCATTAATTGGCCCTTGATCGCGGATAATGAATAACATCGATACGGTGCGAATTAATAAATTAACCCAATAAGGGATCGTAATAGCAAAAAGCCAGATACTCTGCGTCTTTTGTGGACGCGTAGCAATAAAATAGGCTGTCGGAAAGCCGATAAAAAGACAGAGAACCGTTGCGGTAAAAGCCTGACCAAACGAACGGCTAAAAATCTCTAAATAGGCACTGGTAAATTGCAGTTCATCCGTTAAAAAATCCGCTTCAAATAAGAATTGCTTATATGCATCAAATGACAAATTCCATTTCACACCACCATAGGTGCCTGGCTCTAAAAAGGAATAAGTGGCAACAATGGCAATTGGAATAAATAAAAATACGGCAATAGAAAGTAAAGCCGGACTTACAAGTGCATAACGAATGGGCTGCTGTTCCAGCTGTGTACGTTTATTAAACATCTTAAAACCCTCTTAATAAACGCGCAGCAGTTACATCAAACTGAATGTTGACTTTATCCCCTACCCTGAATGGTTTCTGCTGACGAAATGTATTTTGAGTGCGAGTTAATAGTTCGAAATTATTACCAATATCAACAATATATTGGGTGTCTGTTCCTAAATAGATGGTTTCTTTAACTGAGCCGGAGAGGTGATATTTACCTGCATCCTCAACTGGAAATAATTGAATACGTTCAGGGCGAATCGATAAGTTTGCATTTTCACCCAGAAAAATTCGATGATTATAAGGAACTTCAATTGGTTCACTCATGACGGTTTCCGTGACTTCATCAAACAATCGAATAGACGCCGAATCAGCGGATTTTGATCCAATTTTGACTGGCAACAAATTTGTTTCACCGATGAAATCTGCAACAAACTTATTCGCAGGTTCTTCATATATTTCTGTTGGTGTCCCAATCTGTTGCAGATTTCCTGCAGACATCACAGCGATACGATCGGACATGGTCAACGCTTCTTCCTGATCATGCGTGACAAAAACAAAGGTAATTCCCGTCTGCTTCTGAATGTTCTTCAACTCTAATCGCATCGATTGGCGCAATTTTAAATCGAGCGCAGATAGCGGTTCATCAAGCAGAAGAAGTTTCGGTTTGGGCGCAAGTGCACGAGCCAACGCAACGCGTTGTTGTTGACCGCCAGATAATTGATGGGGTTTACGATGTGCAAATTTTTCTAACTGAACGAGCGCCAGCATTTCATCGGCTCTCGCTTCTCGTTCTTGTTTATCGATCCCCAACATTTTCATCCCGAACTGAACATTTTCATGAATCGTCATATGGGGGAAAAGTGCGTAATGTTGGAATACCGTATTAATTGGGCGTTTGTTTGCCGGTAGTGATTCTATTTCCTGCTCGAACAATTTGATCTTGCCTGAGCTAGCCTGTTCAAATCCGCCAAGTAATCGTAGCAATGTCGTTTTTCCACAGCCTGAAGGGCCAAGCAGTGTGAAAAATTCACCTTCGTAAATATCTAAGGAGATTTCATTGAGGGCCTGAAATTGTTCGAAGCGCTTCGTTACTGCTTGAATTGAGATTGCTGTTGTCTTCATGACATGCTCCAAATGAGATCCTTGATGCGGGTATTTGTTCTACATAACCCGCCTAACTTGCATTCAACAATAAATTATCCGTTTTCAGGGGTATTTTCAGGGGTATATACCCCCAGCGTGGTATGCTATGAATTGCTTTAACAATGAACAGCAATACAGGTGTGGAGAGATGACTTTGGTCAAAAATAGACAGCAGGATATGGCGCTCGGGCAGATGATTCGAGCACTGCATAGCCCTAATTTTGCCGAAGCACTCAGCCATTTTGTGAGAAAGCTGGTCTCATTCGATAACTTAATCGTGAATCGTGATCGTTTATCACAAAAGTCATAACCCTGAAGTTTTATACCGGGAGTTTAATGATCCGATTGTCTATCAAACCATGGATACCCATTATGTAAGCGCCGCGTATCTATTCGACCCGTTCTATCAAGCAGTATCAGGAGGATTACAAACCGGGATCCATCAAATATTTGAACTAGCACCAGACCAATTCAAACAGACGAGTTATTTCAAAGAATATTATCGAGATACAACACTGATTGATGAATTCGCAATATTTGCGCGGATAACGCACGATACGACGCTCACAGCTTGTTTTGGTCGAGATAAAACGAGTGGAATACCATTCAAAAAAACTGAACTGTCGCTCGTCAAATCATTTGAAAACATACTTTCGGCAATCTGTGAACA
>QKFI01000053.1 GCA_003251455.1 Tolumonas sp. | reverse complement strand
GGTGATCAGCTTGTCGAATGTGACTGGCGTAGTAAAACCAATCATGGAAAGCATTGGGTTTTTTAGTCCATCATCTAACGTGTTTAATTGCTCAACAATTTTATCCGCACGATCTTTAAATTTACCGTCAGGATCTTCGTTATCGGCTACTTTGTTTTTGCAGTGCGTAAGCTGTTTTTGTAGCTCGCTGCGGATGTCTTCCTTTAGATCGCCAGAGATCAGCAGGTAACCGTTTGCTTTACCATAGGCTGACATCAGCAAGCCGATCACGCCTTCAAGGTAAGACGCGCCAGACTTTGCCGCATTGGATATCTTCGACAACAAGATCCCTACTTCATCGACGATATAAAAAGCGCATTGGTGGCGGATAAGATTGCGGGTGATTTCCTGCTCTGACTTTATAGACCCGTGAACTGCTGCTGTGACGCCAGCTGCACGATGCAGGTCAATCATAGCTGTTTGGATTGCCTCTTTCCCTGTGGCGCTTGCAGATATGCCAAACGTGAACATATTGGCGGTTACGCCGTCTTTGTCGTCTGTGTAGCGCAATCCGCAAATATTGCCGATGGTTTGCAGTGCTGCTGCCGTTGCCAGGTGTTCACGAGGAAATCGGCATTGCGCGTTGATCCACTGCGTGACCTTTCCGACGAATCCTGGCGGGCGGAGCAAGTCTACCGTATCAATGGCGAACGGGTGGCCGGTGGCGTCATCGTCTTGCTGTTGTTCTTCGGTATGTGGTAGCTCGAACGTTACAGATCTGCGATAACCGCCTTTTTCAGCCAGGTGAATTAGCGTCCCGATGGTTACCGGGTTCATGGTCTTCCCGAACGATTGCCAGTGCTGATCGATGGATGCGGGTCCGTTGTACTTTTCTCCGCCACTGCTCCAGGCGTTCCATGTTGCCATGCCTGCCCCGCTGGTGGCGTGATGTATTGCCATGCCTATCTTGATCCAGTCGTCGTAACAACAATCAGGATCGCAGTTTTTTAGCATGTCGCCTATCTCGTCGTCGGTGACGTCCAGTGATTCGCCATTCAGCGACACGCGATAATGATCTGGCTTTTTCAGCAGCGCCAGCAATTCATGCGGGATAGGTGTTAAGTCGTCTGGATTGCCTTTTTGTTTTTCGTAGGTTGCCCCGCTTTTGTGGATACTACCGCACCCGCACACATATCCTGAAACCTTGAAGTCGATCCCTTTGTAGTCATTCAGATGGCTTAGCAGTGAGATCGGCGGTTCATTTTTGAAATAGATATGCAACCCGCCGCCTCCGGTTTCTACGACAAAGGCGGATTCTTTTACATAATCAACGCCAGTTGCTTTGCATAACTTGTCGTAGGATTCAAAACCGCCGTTGCGCTTGTCGATGTCGATCACCAGGTTATCATCTACGCATACACCGAAACCCGTATCGAACTGGCCCATCGACACCATGGTTTCAATTTGCTCTTCTGACCAGTGCGGGACTTGTTGCCAGCTTGAGATCCTTGGGTGCTTGCCGACCACCTGGCAATTCTCGTCACCGCAACCGCACGAGCCATCTGCATTAATAGGCCATAGCGGAAAGATGCGGAAACCAGCTTCCAGATAATCGTAAATGTAATTTGATACTGCCATTATTTTGCATCCTTTCCTTGTTGCTCCAACCATGCAGACACTTTTTGCACGGTGCTATATTTTGGCTCGGTTCCGCCATTCATCATGCGGTATATGGCGTTATAATGCACTCCGCACTGCGCTGCTACTGCTTTTAGGTTCATTGGCTCTAGTCGTTGCTTGATTTGTTCTAATGTCATCATTTTTTAATGTCCTGTTATTTTTTTTGCAGTTGATGTTGACACTATAAATTGCATGACATACATTTGCAACATCAAAACGAAATAACAAGGAGAAACAAGATGGGGGTAGGCGTTGTAGTAATAGGACGAAGCGGTACTGGAAAATCAACCAGCATCCGAAACTTAGATCCTGAAAAAACATTGTTGATTCAGGTGATCAGAAAAGCATTACCTTTCCGGTCTGGCGCGTGGAAGCAGTGGGACAAAGCAACTAAGACTGGATCCATTGCGGTTACCGACAAGGCGTCAAACATCGTTGCCGCGATTAGCCGGGCAAAAGATAATGGGAAATCAATCATCGTAATTGACGATTTTCAGTACCTGATGGCTAACGAGTTCATGAGTCGAAGCGCGGAGCGTGGTTATGATAAGTTCACTGACATTGCACGACACGCATGGGACGTAATGAACGCCGTTTTATCTGTTGATGATGATGTACGGGTTTACATATTGACCCACTCAGATACTGACGAGTACGGCCAAAACGCCAAGATGAAAACAATTGGCAAGATGCTTGATGAAAAAATCGTACTTGAAGGCATGGTGACTATTGTCTTGAAGTCTACCAGATCTGATGATGGTTATTTTTTCGCAACACAAAACGATGGTACTGATACGGTCAAATCACCGCTCGGCATGTTTGAAAACGAATTAATTGTGAACGACATCGCAGAAATCGACGCAACGATCTGCGAGTATTACGGCATAGAAAACAAAAAACAGGAGAAAGCAGAATGAAACTTTACGAAATAACAGAGCAACTGCGAGAACTAATGGCGATGGATGACGTACCGGCTGAGCAGTTACAGGACACGCTAGATCTAGTTAACGAGGAGTTTGAACAAAAAGCAGAACAAGTGGCTGCATTTATCCGTGAATTGAGTCTCGACTCAGAAGGATACAAAGCAGAAATCGAACGCCTCTCAGATCGCAAGAAAGCCATCGACAACAAAATTGACAGCATGAAAGACTACTTGCGCGTTAACATGCAAGCTGCTGACATGACGAAAATCAAAGGTAAGCTATTTACCATCACGCTTGGTGCGCCAACGGAAACGGTTTACGTTGCTGATTCAGCGTTGTTGCCTGATGAGCTGGTTTATATCAAACGTGAACCGAACAAAACAGACATCAAAGCGCAATTGAAATCAGGCGCTGAGATTGAAGGATGCGCACTGGTGCAAGGCAAGGCGCGATTAACCATTAAGTAACTATATTTTTATCTGCAAATCTACATTCGAGATCTGCAAATTTTCATTCACTAAGTAAGGAATTTTTTCATGAGCTTCTGGACTAAATCAACTGGCGAAACACTGAGCAAACAAACAGCAACAGCAGAATTTCAGGCACAAACAGACCTGCCACCAATTCCTGACAAAACAATCGTCAAAGCGGCTGCCACAGAAATTAAGTGGGACTTATTCACCAAAGATTCGCCAGACGGTAAAACGCTGAACGGTGAGCGTTATATAAATATCCGCTGGGACGTGATCGACGGCGAGTTTCAAAAGCGCGTCATCTTCCAAAAGATCAAGGTTTCATCTGCGCAAGAGAAA
>QKFI01000402.1 GCA_003251455.1 Tolumonas sp. | reverse complement strand
GCATTTATTTTTATCAAGAAAAAACGAATTTGATATTGCAGTACAACCTGTTCTCTTTGGACACTTAAATCAAGCATGACCAGACTTTATGGCTACAGTAAATCATCTGTAATTGTTTAATTTTGCCTCGTGATATCTGGCCTTGGCCTCCTGTAAATCAGCTTTTGCCTCTGCCAGTTTTGCCTTTGCTGCTGCTCGTTTGATTTGCGCGAGCTTTATTCTGTCTCGAGACTCTTTTCTTGCAAGATGGATCAGGTTGTCGGTTATCCAACCAGAAATACCGTCTAGCCGAATAAGTTGTCTTATTTCAGATGGTGTTCCGCTGTTCATGCTCGGAAGTTCGCTCCACTCCCTGCAAACAGCAGCATTCAATCTGCGCAATTCGAGCGAATTTGATGTATCAACATAAACACATGGGCGGCAATAATTCCCATGAATTACAGCATTGTTATTGCCTTTAGGTGCTCCAGCTCCGGCTCTGCGACCACCCCACCCATTAGCCATGTTGCGAATCCTCACTTGATTGAATCAGCCTCAAATCAATTTTGACAGAGACTATATTCGCAAAATTATCTATAATTACCATACCGTCTTAGTGAACCACCTTGGGCAATTGTAGCCCCTGCGTCGTACTAAGCGGGTGAACCACCTATGCTTGAACCTAAGGGCAATCGCAGCCCGGTGCGTAAAGAGCTATGGTGGTTTCTCTTTTTGCGTAATTCAAAATCTCAAATCATCATCGAACGGTGGCACATCACCGGGATAGTTAGCAAGTGCTGCGGGTGATTGATGGTTAGTGGTTTTCCGGCTTGGTCTCACTGTCTTAGCACTGATCAACGTATCGGCTATCAGTTGGTGTGTTTCTCGCTGTGTGCCGTCTTGTGCCTTCCAGCGGTTGAGCTGTAACTGACCCAATGCGCTAACCATATCCCCCTTGTGATGTCCGGCCAGCAATTCAGCCTGTTTGCCAAACGCCAGCAATGTCACCCACCATGTGGCTTTACCTTCGGGATCTTCTTTGCAGGGCAGATCTACAGCCAGTTTTGCCGATGTCATGGCGGTACCGGTTCGGATTTGGTGAGGTTGCGGATCTACCGTCAGCCGACCATAGAGTGAGGTTTGTGCTGTCATGTTCATTACTCCCAAAAACACGTATATATATACAGAGAGTGCCGGTCACAGCGGTCACGCCGGTCACAGTAATTTTTATTAATTAAAATCAGTATGTTATATCATCACTCTGTGACCAGTGGCACCGGTCACACGCACCCCTTGTCCGGTCACACTCACTGAACAACTAAAACACAGCTATCATCAACCGGTCACAGCGGTCACATACCGGTCACAGATAACAATAACTAACAAACTGATTTATCTATATATTTACAAGTGTGTGACCGTGTGACCGGCGTGACCGGCACTTTTGCGTTCACACGTGAGAAAAATAAAAGCCCGACAGTTATCCGGGCTTCCATATCAGTTAAGTGGTTTCTTCCTGGTCGG
This sequence comes from Tolumonas sp., assembly GCA_003251455.1. Taxonomy (GTDB): domain Bacteria; phylum Pseudomonadota; class Gammaproteobacteria; order Enterobacterales; family Aeromonadaceae; genus Tolumonas. The sequence goes on along the minus strand of QKFI01000402.1, from coordinate 11,225 downwards.
CATCTTCTGGGGCAAATAACAACGCATACAACCGGGTGTGTCTTCCATCAACCCGAAGACGTGCCGTGTGCCTACCGTCTTTGTCATGTTTCAACATGCCGCAATCGGATAGGATTTTTGCGACAGCTTGCGGATTAAATCCATGTGCCACCTCATCAGTGAACACATGCGGAAAGGTGTAGAACGTCCAATCATCGGCTTTCGGATCTTCTCGCTTGCGATATCCTGCTGGTTCTCGGATAGCTTGCTGATTACAGTCGTATGGGATCACCATATACCGGCTAAACGCATTGCTATTGAGGAATGCGATCACCTGCTCAATGATGGTCTTACGCTCTCTGTTCTCCATGCCGAACAGTGCAACCCATTCATTAAAACAACGCTGTACCGCTTCTTTACTTTCGTCGGATGTCCAGCCTATGAGATGTGAGCCACATACCAGTGCTGCTTCCAGAATGGCAAAGCGTGACGCGACACGGCGAACCTGATCACTGGCTTTCTCCGGCAGTCTTGCCTGCCATGCGGTAGTAGTGGTTTTAATAGCCTGAATAACATCTTCTTTGTGGTCGGCCAGATAATTGACCCACGCTCGCCCTACTGCGCCATAGCAACGCTTTGCGGCCTGTTGTACCGCATCTGCATGGGCTCTGCTGTCAGTCAGTCCGTGAATATTGGCGATTGCCTGGATAGGAACGTTCAGCAAGCGCACCAGATGCCCGGCATGTACCTTTTCACCAGCTTCATGCAGAAAGGTCTCTAAATCCTTTTCGCCAGTACTAAGTGCCAACACCCGCCAACGCATCGCTTCTCGGTTGCCGCCGTCCTTGGCCCCTTGGATTTTCCCGACCCCGTTGAATAACGCATAGGCAGAAGTGGCTACGTCCTTAGGTTTGGTACTCTGCCCGATCTCATCCAATGACATCAGTCCGTCATTGTGTGCGGCCGCCTCATTAGCCAGCCCCAGTGCAGTGGAATACCAACTCAATTTGAGATCTTCAGGATGACCCCAGATACTGTTCGCCACCATACCAATGGTGGTTTTCCCGGTTCCGGAATTGCCGAACAGATGAACCCCAAAACTATCCGCCTCGACTAAATCCAGCAATGGCGCTGCCAGCGAACAAGCGACCCCCAGCATCATGCAAACATTACCCTGAGCCAGTACGCCTACCTGCTCCTGCCATTGCATTACGGTGCCACTGACACGATAAGCGTTGGCACTGGCAGAACGACCATTGAAGAACACCGGATCAACCGGATTGCCAACCACCTCAGCATTAGGCAGAACATAGGCGCCATGCTGCCAGCCACTACGGGACACTACACGCCAGAACTGATCTAAACCAGCTAACTGCATGTGATTACCAAGGTGAGCACGCAACAGACGGGATGTTGTGACAGAGAGACCACCACGGCGCATACGAGCCCAACCTTCACGTTCGCCTACAATCTCCAACGGGAAAGCATCTGTGCGTTCTGCGCCAGCCCCATTCTCTTTCCAGCGGATCATGCGAAAGTGAGCACCATCTTCATCCTTACCACGTCCAATCAGATCAATGGCAGTACAAAGCCAGCTCTGTGTTTCGTGAATGTCCCCAGTATCTTTGTCCATCTTAGGCACGATATAAACCAGATCACTGCCTTTGGTCTCTATGCGGGGTTTGATGTCATCCGTGGGTACTTTGGTTGCTGGTTTGGTTTTCTCAGCCAGTGAAACAACATTGCTTTGTTTGCTGCTCATCAGAATGGCCTCTCTGGTTTTATCTATGCCGTACTGCTGGTGGTAATCGTTCCAATCTCCTGACACTGGCGGTAAAGCAACTCGCCCACCAATCACAGCAGCGGCCTCTTGTGCGTTGATTAGTCCGATGTTTTCTTGGTGGTCTGCGTCATTATCAGCAGCCAGGATGATTTCAGCGTGTGGTTGTTGGTCTCTCACAACCTTAGCCACAGCCAGAAGATTTCCAGCATCAATGGCACAGTAAACAGAGAATCCGGTAGCAAGATGAATCGATAACCCGGTGGCGTAGCCTTCACAAACAGCCAATACCTCAGAACCCGCTCTGCAATGGAATGATCCCGCTTTACGGCCACCAGCCAGCAGATATTTATGCCCGGTATCATCAATAGTCTGGCAGGTCGTCAGTTCTCCGGCTATGTTATACAACGGAATAACTAAAATCCCCTGTTTCAATACCACGTTACCAACCATCACCGGATTTTGCAGAGTTAGCACCTCACACTCAGCCAAACCTTTGCCGACCAGATACGGATGTCCTTTGGCTGGCAGGCATTGGTTCAGGATTGTTTGCGCCAGTTCAGCTGCAGCTTTTTGTCTGGCCTGCTCACGTTGCCGTTCCTGTTCTGCTCGCTGTTTCGCTTTAGCTTCATTAGCTTTGATAGTTTCCATATCCAGACCGGCAGATAACCCCAAAGCCTGCGCCACCAGCAGAGAGGCAGCTTTGTTGTCCTGACCGGTGGCTTTACAAACAAGATCAAGCCCATCACCCGCTTGTTTTCCTTCACACTGGCGACAAATCCAAGTGCCACGACCTTCTTTATCATCAAAATGGAAACGGTCTTTACCACCACAGACCGGGCAAGCACCATGTTTGCCTCGTGCCGGAACAGTTATCCCAAGAGCGGGGAATATACTTCCCCACTGACCTTGTGCGGCTCTGGCAATATCACTGATTTTTAACTGTTCAGTCATAGCGCCTCCTAATGAACCGGCTGGTTCATCGAGGCAGTTAATGGCTTGCCTTGTGACAATGTTTCATAGGCCATTTCAGCCAACGACTTGAACAGCTCGTCCATGACGGTGACGCCCAATTCTGACAGCCCTCTGGTTCTGTCAAACTGCAGCGTTTGGTCAATCATGGCATTAAGTAGTTCAGCAGAATTTATCGTCCCCTGTTCTGCGCCGTATTCCTCAATCAATGCGCCTTCAATATTGTTTTGAATGGCAAAGCAGATTGATTCGCTGCTCACTTCCATCCTGATGCTGTATTGCTCATTCTGATACCAAGGGCCACCATTCAATAATTTGAGGCGAACGAGATAACATGCTGATACCGCCTCACGGATTGTTGGTAATGATTCTGCTGCGTTCATGTATGGTTCAGTATTCATGCTGCACACTCCATATCTCCAATATCAAAACGGACAGTGCACAGCAGTGTATTGATGTTTTCGAAGATAGGAGCTGTTACCTGTTCAGTAGGGTGACTGGAATACATCACAGCCAGCAAACCCAGTAACATCATGGATTTTTCTATGTTTTCCTGATTCTCTGACTGCAGTTCTTTACCAGTGAGACAATGTTCTTGGTTAATTCCACCCAGAATTGAACGCGCATAAATCAGCGGATCTACCACTAATTCATCAGTCGGATTTTCAGTAATAGAAAGCCATACGCCATTAGAAATGGCCTTGGCTAATTCAATCGCTGATTCGTTCTTTTCAATATCAGCAGCAGTAACCAGTGAAGTGAATTTAGTGAATGCGTTCATGCTACTATCTCCAAAAGATGACGAGTGAATAATTCGGTTAACTTCTCTTTGCGTTGCTGGAAATCCATATCCATCTCTAAAAGAGTGGTATTGGTGCGCTCCAGATAGGCAAGATGTTCTAACTGGTCGGCAGAGAGGTGTTTGCGTAATTCACCGGTTAATCCTTGAGATAACAGCCATTTTTTTGCTGTGGTTCCCAGCAGCAACATGTACAGCATGTTTGCTTCATTGATGTAGTGATTGGCGTTGGTATCCTTGCCATGCAAAGCACGTGATACAGCTAAAGCTGCACACATCACCTTGTGAAAATCCCGGGCCTCTATTCGTTCTTTGCGCCAGTTATTCACGGCAATTTGATGCTGTTCTGGTGCGACAGCGGCCAGCCGTTCTTCACACTCAATGAAATACTGACGGGCTAACTTGCCTTGCTTGTTTCGCTCCAGCATCGACAGCTCTTTAGCCATGCTGATTGATAAACCGTATTCCTTGGATGGTCTGCCGCCTTGGGGGTTTTCGCCAAAATTGGCGAATACTACATAGTCTTTGCCTTCGACAAATAACCCCAGCTCTATGCGGTCTTTGACCCAGTTGGAGAAATCACGGCCTACGTTCAGAAAGGTATGCAGTTCTCGCGCATCAACGGCACGGATTTGATTACCGGCAATCTCTACCGGTTTCAGATTGAATAGTTCTTTCATGCTGCCACCTCCTGAGCTGGAGAACGACTCACAAAGATGAGGGGTAACCCGGCCAAACGCTGACGGGCCTCAGTTTCGGATTTGGCAAATGCAGAAATAGTGCGGATACGCTGAATATCAGCGATACGGCCACGGTTAGACGTAATCAGGAATGTGTAAATCATGGGAATGATCCTTGGTTTTGATCGACCAAGGCGGGTCAGGTAGCCGCAAAGCAGTGCCAAACCAAGGAAGGCACAGTGGGGGCGTTTTCTTTGGCTCCCGACCCATACCCCCAAATACGAACGGATCACCGGCAAGGTGCCAGTAATTGAGGAATAGATTCTAATTGTCCTTGGTTTAGTCATCGCTTGCGGGTGCTTAATCCGCCAGCCTTGCTGCCACTTGCTTAAGGTGGCAACGCTTTGAACTTTAGCTGTTTGGCTGAATTTAGGCAAGCCGATGCCCTGCAGAAGACCTGCATATTTTTGAAGTGTCATTGAATTAGTCCTTACGCTGCTGGTGGTAAATCGTTATTTTCAGGAATGAAACCAGGGCGCGGCCATTCAGGATTACCGAGGTAGTAGAGAGCAACATGTTTTCTCACTCTTCCACGGAAAACTATTTCAGGCAGGATTTCCGTAATGACATTGAACCCTTTCTCTTTGAGATTAAAAACACGCGCGGCAACCTGCGGAATAGCTCGTTCAGCCGTAAACTCAAAGCTAACCGTAGGACGTTGTCTGAGGATTGATAACACCTCTGCACATTGACCATCCACCATTGGTGAATTGGTGATGTCAGCGATATACTTTGTTTCAGCAGTATTTGATTTATTGATTGAGGCTTGATCCTGTGGCGGGATTGAGCCTTTTTTATTATTACTCATACTCTTATCCCTCCTTAAGCTGCCAGCTTACGAGCAGCTTCTAATTCAGAAACCAACACTTTGATTTCATCATCAGTTTTACCAGCAACACGAGCTGCAAGAACCGCATCAATTTCATGTACGGGCCAACCAACGGAATTAGCACCAAGTCTGACAGGTGAAGGAAAAAGCCCCTTAGAGATATTTAAATAAATTGTCGAACGAGCCTGACCACATTTTTCTTCAACAAGTTTACGTCTAGCAATGAAAATACCATTCATTTTTTAACTCCTTAGCTGGCGTAGGTTTGCGCCGGACAGGAGCATTAAACACTCTTGGAAATCATAGAAATAGACGGGTAAGTTATGAAAATCCACCCTAAAAAATCGCTATATATGGGGGATAATATCCATCGACTTATTGAAAACAAAAGACGCCAGTACGAGATGAAACCCAGTACTGGCGCGGATTTGAAATATAGGGGAGGTTAGCTGATTTATAGGGTAGCTTCTCAAATTGGCGTTTTCGGTGCTCCACCTGTAGTTTGCCAATTTGCTATGGTCGCCACCTCACCTATTGTGTTATCTCTTGGTTTACCCTCATCATCCGTCATCCCAAATCGACTAGCATTTTCATATAACCATCTTGAAAGTACCTGTTTGGGTGTTTTCCCTGGTATTTCAGAAAATGATTCCCATGCAAGCACTGCGGCGGCAAGCTTAGGCGCGTATCTTGGATGTTCTTTATCTAGGTAATCAAGGCCAGTACTTTGATTTGATGATGGAAAGAAAAAACCAGTAGTAACACCCATATTGCGCAGCCATTCAATCAGATCTTCTTTTTCAACGACTGTTTTTTCCCAGTTGATTTCATTCCGAATAAAATAATGACCACACTGAGATAGTGATTCACCTTCATCAGCAATAGAATCTAGCGAAGCATAACCGCCAGTAACCTCCATTAAATCAACTACAGCCATGTGATCTCCGTTTGTCACAGATCGGGAGTCATGAATTGGTTTAGCCTTCAATTTACCAGCTGTAATTGCATTCGTTAATGCCGTAAGAGCTGTTTCAACCCAACGGATATTTTCATTTGTTGTTAAACCTGATTCATCCTCAAACCACGCACCTTGCTTTCCATTAAATCGAACCGATTTAGGCTCAAAACCAGCAATTAGCGCAGCCGCATCCTGAACCCCTATCGGATTAGCTAATCGCCAAAGATGATTAATATTAGAATGATCTTGATTCATTGCGTTACCTTTCCCGCAAACCTTATGAGGGTGTCGGGTCAGGCAGATAAGGTGTTCCGCTTTTCGATTGGCCGATCTAGGCCCGACTAATTCAGATATGTGGTTATTTCTAAACCACAATTAAGGCGAGGTTATCACTGGAACAGATTGGATTCCAGTGGATAGACTGGATAAAAAAACAGTTACTGATTGTGTCTTTTAGCCTTGGCTATTGGCGTGACGTTGTAGTCTCTACCCTCTATCAATGCCTCAAGCAATACAGCCCATTTGTTCAAGGCGTCTTTTCGTTCTTCAAAGTATTGGTGTCGATTGTAGATCCCTTCCACACCTTTGATTTTATGGTTCAGGCAACGTTCAGCGACAACCGGATCAACGCCCAAAGCTGCAAGATGTGTTCTCGCAGTACGGCGCAAATCATGAACGGTGAACCATTCCATGCCTCCCAGATGTGCTTTTAACTTAGACATGGCAACAGGCAGCGTACTTTCAACGATGTGCGGAATCATACGGTTCTGCATCTTTCTGGCAGGCAGCACCCAAGCACTACCGCATGACATGCGTTTCAATTCAGTTAGCCACTCAATCGCAATTCTGGGTAACGGAATATCAATGCCTTCACCAGTTTTGGTTCTTTCACCAGGTAATGCCCAAATACCTTTCTCAAAATCAAATTCAGACCATGGCGCACCGCATAATTCCATTTTCCGACAACATAACAACAGCATCAGTTTAATGGTTATATCGTTCTGAATACTGAATCCCTTGGCAATTCGCATTGCCTGAAACACTCGGATCAACTCTTCACGGCTCAAAGCCCGTTCTCTTGATGTTTCTTTGCCACCAGCATCAGCTATTTCAAAAGCAGCAGCAGGGTTAACTTCCAGCATGTGGCGCTTTATCCCGTAGTTAAACATGCGGCGAGTCCATCGGAGTACATCATTAGCAATCGTTGGCGCGCCACGTTTCACAATAGATTGAAGCATGTCATCGATGTGGATAGGTTTTACATCTTCGACTTTCAGATGTCCTATTGATGGACGGATATCTTTATCAATACGCCGCCGAACAATGTCAGGGTGTTTCCAGCGTCCGAGGATCTGCCGTTCAAAATACTCCTCTGCAAGATCTGATACCCGCAGAGCATTTTTCTCAGCTTCCAGTTTTGCCAGTGCTTCCGCTTTACGCTCCTGTTTCTCACCAGCGACGTCATAACCAAGAGCAACCCGGGCTGACAGTTCTCTGGCTAACTTTCTTGCCTCAGACAATGACAACTCAGCGTAAGAACCAATACCCATCACTCTAGGCTTTCCAGCAAACTTATACCGGAATCTCCAAATTGGCACTTGGTAGCTTGCACGATAAGAAAGGTACAACCCATCCCCATCTGATTTGCCCTCAAACCGTTCTCCAGCCTTTATCCAAGCTTTGATCTGAATATCCGTTAACTTGCCCATAGTGCGCCCTGAATATTGAATAGGGGGTGTACACCTAAAATGTACCCATAACCCACTGGGTGTACACTCAGGTGTACACGCTAAAACGTGGCTTCCTTTGGAATAGTATGGCACACAATGGAATAAAAAAACCCGCTGGAATGCGGGTTTAGTGTGATTCATTAGATTTCTATGGAAGTGCTTGGACACTACTCAACGTTTTGGATCTGTTCTCGCATCTGTTCAATTAAAACTTTCAGTTCCACGGCAGCCTGAGTAACTTCTGCATTAATTGATTTTGATGCCAGTGTATTTGATTCACGATTAAATTCTTGCATCATGAAATCTAAACGACGCCCACATGCACCACCTTTTTTAAGGATCTTACGTGTTTCAGCCACATGCATATCAAGGCGGTCGAGTTCTTCAGCAACATCAATTTTTTGCGCCAAGAGAACGATTTCCTGTTCTACGCGAGCAGGGTCAAGTTCAACTTTTGCTTCAGCCAGACGATCAATTAATCGTTGACGTTGCCAGCTCAGAATAGAAGGCATTTGACCTCGGACTTTTGTCACTTCGGTAATAACACCTTCTAAACGTTGAGTCAGGACATTCAATACTTTTTCACCTTCAGCCTGACGAGCTGCAACAAATTCTTTGAATACTTCATCAAAGGCAGATAGCAGCGTCGTATTGAGCATATCCATATCTTGCTCTTCTGCTTCCATGACACCGGGCCAACGTAGTATATCTACTGGGTTCAGTTGACCTTGTCCTGCCCGATCAATCACCCATAATGCATTCTCGATGAGTTGTTCAGCAAAATCTTCGTTGACTTGCAGTTGACCTTGTTTAACCTGGCTTTCAAATCGCAGATTACATTCAATCTTGCCACGCTCCAGCCCTTGACGGAAACGCTCACGTAATACAGATTCCAATGCTCGGAAAGATTCCGGTAACCGGAAATATGTCTCAAGATAACGCTGATTAACGGAACGAATTTCCCATATAGCTGTTCCCCAATCACCTTTGAACTCTTTACGGGCATATCCCGTCATACTATGAATCATGGCTTTGTCTTTATGCTGTGAAATTCACCCGATTATAACCAGATGCGCTGAATGCGTCAGTAACGTGCAATGCAATGGAGAGCCAGATCGCGTATAATTTGCGGCAATTTAGCTGAACTCAGGGTTTATTATGCGTCCTAGCGGAAGAACACCGGCGCAATTGCGTCCGATTACGATTACTCGTCAATTTACTTGTCATGCAGAAGGCTCCGTACTCGTTGAATTCGGACGGACAAAAGTACTGTGTACAGCCACGGTTGCTGAAGGCGTACCTCGCTTTCTAAAAGGTAAAGGTCAGGGTTGGGTAACAGCCGAATATGGGATGTTGCCTCGTTCAACGCATTCTCGTATGAATCGTGAAGCAGCCTCGGGTAAACAAGGTGGTCGCACGATGGAAATTCAGCGTCTGATCGCTCGATCATTACGCGCCGCGGTTGACCTTAAAAAATTGGGTGAAAATACAATCACCGTCGACTGTGATGTCATTCAGGCAGATGGCGGAACTCGAACTGCCTCCATCAGTGGCGCCTGTATTGCTTTGGTTGATGCGTTGACCTGGATGAGCGAAAAAGGTCTTCTGAAAGAAAATCCATTGAAACATATGGTCGCAGCCGTTTCCGTTGGTATTTTTGATGGCGTGCCGGTTTGCGATCTTGATTATGATGAAGACTCTCAGGCAGAAACGGACATGAATCTGGTCATGACAGAAGATGGCAAAATCATCGAAATTCAGGGAACTGCTGAAGGTGAACCATTTTCTGAGGATGAATTGGCTCAGCTCATGTCGTTAGGTAAACAAGGTATCCAGGATATTATTTCGCAACAACGTCAGGCACTTGCTTGATTCGCGTTACAAGGAAAAAGAAATGAAAGCATATCAGCGCGAGTTTATTGAATTTGCACTGGAAAAACAGGTTCTTCGTTTTGGTGAATTTACACTGAAGTCTGGCCGTAAAAGCCCTTATTTTTTCAATGCAGGCTTATTTAACTCCGGTCGAGATCTGGCGAAATTAGGCCGCTTTTACGCTGCTGCACTTGCAGACAGCGATATTGCGTATGATGTTCTCTTCGGCCCTGCTTACAAAGGTATCCCAATAGCATCAGCAACGGCAGTTCAGCTGGCAGAGGTACATGATCAGGATGTTCCTTGGTGCTTTAACCGTAAAGAAGCAAAAGATCACGGTGAAGGCGGAAATCTGGTCGGTAGTCCGTTAAAAGGTCGCATCATGTTAGTTGACGATGTGATTACTGCGGGCACGGCAATCCGTGAGTCGATGGATTTAATTCAGGCGAATGGTGCTGAATTAGCAGGTGTTCTGATTGCGTTGGATCGCCAAGAAAAAGGAAAAGGCGAGTTATCCGCCATTCAGGAAGTACAGCGTGATTACAATGCACCAGTCATTGCGATCATTACCTTGACTGATTTAATCGCCTATCTGGAAGAAAAGCCAGAAATGGCAACGCATCTGGAAAGTGTTAAGGCTTACCGGGCTAATTACGGTATCTGATAAAAAAGAAGCGCGAATTTTTCGCGCTTCTTTCTTTAGCCAAAGATTATGCCACTTTGGATGGTGTATGAACGGTCATTTGCGGGAATGGGATTTCGATACCAGCTTCATCAAAGGCCAATTTCACCTTCTCCTGAAAATCAAAATAAACTCCCCAATAATCTGCGGTTTTCACCCACGGGCGAACGACCAGATTTACCGACGAATCCGCTAAAGCTGATACGGCAATCAAAACATCCTTGTCTTTCAGGACTCTTGATTCTTCTTCAACCAATTTGCTGAGTATTACTTTCGCCTGGCGTAAGTCCGCATCATAAGAAATACCAAATGTCATATCGACACGGCGCATTTCCATCCGGGAATAATTGGTGATCGTCCCATTCAGAATTGATCCGTTCGGCACAACAACCATTTTGTTATCACCCGTGGTTAAAACGGTGGTGAAAATCTGGACTGTCTGCACCACACCAGACGTACCAGCAACTTCAACGAACTCGCCCGCTTTGATAGGACGAAACATAATAATCAGTACGCCAGCAGCAAAGTTGGATAATGACCCTTGCAACGCTAAACCAATCGCTAAACCAGCAGCACCGATAACCGCAACAAAAGAGGCAGTTTGAACACCAATGCGGCTTAATGCAGCAATAATGACGAAGGCTAAAATGGTATATTTAACCAAATTCGCAACAAAATCTGCGATGGTGATATCCAGATTCCTGGATTTCATCACCCGGTTCATACCCCCGCTAATTGCGGAAGCGGCAAACCAACCAATGAGTAATGTCATTAGTGCGGCAGCAATATTCACTGCATATTCGATAATGAGCGTCTGATTGTGAACAAACCAGTTCGTTGCGTTATCTAAAATTTCAGTCTCCATGCTTTCTCCTTTTTATTAC
>QKFI01000129.1 GCA_003251455.1 Tolumonas sp. | reverse complement strand
CGTCACCTATGCCTCTGCCGCCTTAAACGAGCATGACAAATCATGGCCGACGCATCCAAGCTATCTGGCTGTCGGTCAAACCACAGCAAAAGCATGGGACGCTGATAACATATCAGCGAGCTATCCGGACGATGCCCGGAGTGAAGGATTGTTAGCGCTGCCAGAACTATCTGATGTGGCTCATAAAACGATCGTGATCCTGCGGGGTAATGGCGGTCGGGAACTGTTAAGTGAGACCTTAACGCAACGAGGTGCACAGGTCATTTGTCTTGAATGTTATCGACGTCACTATCCTGTGATGCAAGGAGCGACATTATGGGCAGAATGGCAGGCAGCTGGCACAGACAGTGTTATTATCACCAGTAGTGAGATTTTCCGGCAATTGGTGTCTTTATTGCCGGGGCAAGCCTTTTCCTGGTTACAGACCCTGCATTGGTATGTACCCACACAACGTATCGCTGACGAAATCAGTGATTACGGCATTCAATCGATATTTATGATGACGGGCGCTCACCATCAGGCTGTAGTCGCCGCCTTAAAGAACACAGAGGATAAAACGGATGAGTGAAACACAGGATCCCTCTTTAACAACCGAAAAACCACAACCAGATCCGCAACCGGCTAAAAAGACGCGTCGCTGTAACGGCAAAATAGCTATCGGTTTGTTACTGATCCTGATCGCAGGGGTTGGTGCATTCAGCATTTATCAGTACCAACAACAGCGACGCTCCGATGCAGAACTGGCGAGTGTGAAAGCCGCTCTGGAAGCATTTCAACAACAACAGTCGCCATTTGCTGAAAGTCAGGAAAACCTGAAAAATGCGCTGGCAACATTGGGTGAACAACAAGTCAAACTGGATGGTCGTCAGCGCACACTGGAAGAAAAATGGCAGGAAACGCAGCAGCAGCGACCAAATGAATGGATGCTGGCTGAAGCCAGCTATCTGCTGAGAATGGCAGGTCGCAAACTCTGGCTGGAGCAGGATTTAGCCACTTCAATTGCCTTGCTGACCGATGCTGATGGTCGTTTACAGGCGATGGCTGATCCATCTCTGATTCCGTTACGCAAAGCACTGGCAGAAGATATTGCATCCTTAAAATCTGCACCAAATATCGATATAGAAGGACTCTCTCTGCGGGTGGGCATTCTGATTGATAATCTGGATCAGTTAAAAATAAAAGGTTCCGATCCGAAACGGACAGCAGCACCTCAGTCAGATGAAATCAGTGAACAAATCAGTGACTGGAAAGATAATCTGGAGAAGAGTGCGAAAAACTTTGCTGAAAATTTCGTTACCATCCGTCGCCGGACGAGTGATGTTGAAGCGCTATTATCTCCGGAACAATCTGCATACCTGCTGGAAAACCTGCGTCTGCAATTACAACTGGCACAATTGAACCTACAGCATCAGGATCAGGCAAATTTCCGTGACCACCTGAAAAAAGCACAAACCTGGTTGCAGAATTACTACGAAGCGGATGACAGTACCACCCAGTTTATGCTGAAAGAGATTGATGCATTACAGCAGGTGGAAATTACGGCTCATTATCCGGTTGAGTTCAAATCACAGCCAATTCTGGAAAAAGTGATCACTGAACGCAGCCAGACCCCCGCACGTTAAGGAGAGACAGTCATGATTCGACTCATCATCGTTCTGCTCATTCTGGCTGCGGCAATGTTATTTGGCCCGGAGCTCGCAAATCATCAGGGATATATGATGATTGCGGTGGGCGAATACACTATTGAAATGAGCGTTGTCACTGCCGTCGTGATCGCCGTCGTCTTCTATATCGTCTTACTGATCATAGAAGCCATCCTGAGCCGTATTTTTGGGATTCGCCGGGGTGTCCGCCGCTGGTGGCGTCAGCGTCGCTCGCAGAAAGCACAACTACAGACCCAGAAAGGCGTGACTGCGCTGGCAGAGGGTCAGTTCCAACGGGCTGAAACCCTGATGTTACGTAGTGCAGAACAAAGTAATTTACCAATGCTGAACTACCTGTCTGCTGCTGAAGCAGCACACGCACAGAAAGCGTTCGACAAGCGGGATGATTATCTGCAAAAAGCACAGGAAGCCGATCCACAGGCACAACTGGCCATTCGACTGACACAGGCTCGCTTGCTGCAGGATCAAGGTGAATGGCAAAAAAGCCGAGAATTATTGGAAGAATTGAAAGCTCGCTGGCCGCGCCATCCGCAGATCCTCCAGCGGTTGCAAGCGGCTTATGCTGCCCTGCAGGACTGGCAGGCAGAAATTGATTTGCTACCAGCTCTGAAAAAAGCACAATTGATGACTGATAGTGAATTTCAGGTGCAGCAACAGCACAATTATGAAATTCGTTTCAACCAAATGTTTGAAAATAACCGGGATGCGGATGTGTTACTGGCATTCTGGGACAAACAACCGCGCATCATTCGCCATGACAAAACACTGCAGTTGCTGTTGATCGATACATTAATTGCACATGAGCAACATCAGGCAGCTCTTGAACATGTCTTGACGCTCCTGAAAAAGCAGCCTGAAGAAGCGATCTGGCAACGTTGTGGAAAATTGCGACTCACCGATTACGCAGCACTGCAAACGCTGTTACTGAAGCAGGTTAAAGGGTTCCCTCAGGAGGCTGCGTTGCTTTCCGCTCTGGGTCATATTTACTTCTATCAGCAACAACCTGTGCTTGCACAGGGTTATCTTGAACGAAGCCTGGCGATTCGCCCAGATACAGCTGACCGTCGTTTATTGGCCCGCATCATGGAGCAGCAACGGTTGTTTGAGAAAGCGGCAGAATATTACCGACTCAGTCTTTCCTGATTAAACACTTCATTATCCCCCTTTTCTGGGGGATAAATTTAAGCAGTTCTTAGATTTCAAAATATCCGCAAGGGATAATATCCCCTTACATCTGCTCCTCTATTTTTTATTCCTATCTTCAGCGTCTTGCACGAGAACAGTTCACTTTCTGTGCTTAAAATAAATACCGCATTATTATTGTGCTTAATTTGCACCAATTTAGTTAGATTTGTTCTGTTTTTATTGTTATATATATTTTAAATAGCTAATAACACCTTGTTATATAAGCACATTCTATATATCTCCCTCTTTTGGCACAAAAATAGCATCCATTTTGCGCCCCACATTAGGGAATAAGCACAATATTGAGTCAATAGGAACCTTTTGTAGTTTTTGACACTCAATAAAGCACAAAATTGGGGCGTAAATATTGTTGACGGAGGAATCGTTGGTGGAAACCACAAATGCTATCGCATCCCTAACTCATGGTGCTGATACTTTATTTTTATTGCTGGGCGCTGTCATGGTACTGGCAATGCACGCTGGCTTTGCTTTTCTTGAGCTCGGCACAGTACGAACCAAAAACCAGGTCAATGCCTTGGTAAAAATCATTACCGACTTCGGTATCTC
>QKFI01000223.1 GCA_003251455.1 Tolumonas sp. | reverse complement strand
AGTAAACCGTCCAGCATGGATGCTGCGATACCAGACAAATCATCTGTTGGATGATTTGGTTGCAAGCGAACACTCAAATGACCGGGGAGGCCAATGGTGTTACGGAATTTAGTGATCACTCGACATTTCTTGGCGACTAAGATCAGATCCTGATTGCGCATCAATTTACTAACCGCTGCAGCCATTTCTGGTGTGATACCGGGTGCCACAGCAGCGAGCATCTCTGATGTAGCATGTTCACTGAGGAGCCAGTCTCTAAAATCACCAACAGTCAAATGACTGATTGCCATGAATGCTTTGTAGTCATGTTCATCAATAATCAGTCGGGTGATTTCGTCCTGTTCGTATGGGATAAGAACCTGATTCAGAAATGTTTTTAAAGGGAGATCTGCCAAGCAAATTTTTGCAGCCATCCGTTCTTCTGCGGTTGCTGCAGCAACCCCAGCAAGATAATCACCAGAGCGTGCCGGGCTTGCTTTTGCCATCAGGCTTTTTAAATCTGGAAACTGATAGACTCGGTGGCCAATTGTCGTCTGATACATAAATAATCCTGCTTTGAGCTGAAAAGGCCACCGCATTAATGCGGTGGCAAACTAACGACTGAAGTGAAGAGATTAGTTTTGTGCATGCAGCAGTTCGTTACCTTCTTGCATGGATTCCGTTTTGTGGGTGGCTTTGAAGTAAATGAAGCCAACCACAAACAGACCTGCAAAGATAACCGCGAGCAGGAAGTTGTAGTAAACCATTGCAACCAGTGACAATACTGACAGAGCTAATGCTAATGCTGGTGCAAATGGATAGAGTGGTGCAGTAAAAGGACGTTCCAGTTTTGGTTCTGTGCGACGTAACTTGAACAGTGCTGCCATTGAAATGATATACATCACGATCGCACCGAAAACTGCCATGGTTACAATATTCGCTGTCAGTGGCAGACCACCAATGACGATCAGGTTATCTGAGAAGATAGCCAGGATACCAACAATACCGCCAGCCAGAATTGCCCAGTGTGGTGTTTGGAAGCGAGCGTTCACAGTTGCCAGTGATTTAGGCAGGAAACCAGCACGAGCCAGTGCGAAAATCTGACGTGAATAGCCCATAATAATGCCGTGGAATGAAGCGATCAGACCAAACAGACCTAACCAAACCAGCATGTGTAACCAACCACTTGAGTCACCAACGATCATTTTCATTGCTTGTGGCAGTGGATCGTTAATATTTGCCAGCTTAGACCAGTCACCTGCGCCACCAGCAAACACCATCACGCCAATTGCTAAAACAACCAGTGTCAAAATACCTGCAATAAATGCAACCGGGATGGTACGTTTTGGATCTTTGGCTTCTTCAGCTGCCATGGCTGCGCCTTCAATTGCCAGGAAGAACCAGATAGCAAAAGGAATTGCGGCGAAAATACCAGAAATTGCTGTGCCTGAGAATTCATTGCTACCAGCCCAACCATTCGCAACGAAGTTAGCAAATGAGAAACCAGGAGCAACCACACCCATAAATACTAACAATTCAACGATTGCCAGGATGGTGACACATAACTCGAAAGTCGCTGCGACACTGACACCAATCAGGTTCAAGCCCATAAAGATGATGTATGCAGCAACGGCTACATATTTTGGATCTAATTCCGGGAATTGAACGTTCAGGTATGCGCCAATTGCCATTGCAATGGCTGGGGGAGCAAATACGAATTCAACTAAGGTAGCAAAACCAGCGATATAACCACCAACAGGGCCAAATGCACGATAGGCATATGCAAATGGACCACCAGCGTGTGGAATTGAAGTTGTTAATTCTGTAAAACTAAAAATAAAGGCTGTGTACATCGCGGCAATCATTAATGCTGTGATTAAGAAACCTAATGTACCTGCTTGAGCCCATCCATAGCTCCAACCAAAATATTCACCAGAGATAACTAAACCAACAGCTATCCCCCACAAATGAAATTTACCGAGGGTCCGTTTCAGGCCCGGAGCAGCAACTTCCTTTTGCATATATGTGTACCTCTGTCTAACTAAATTGATCTATCTGCTGACAGCACTGTACTGTCTGTCGTCTTGATTTGTGCAAAAGATGGTCAACCTCATGCGCTAGGATATATTGC
This sequence comes from Tolumonas sp., assembly GCA_003251455.1. GTDB lineage: Bacteria > Pseudomonadota > Gammaproteobacteria > Enterobacterales > Aeromonadaceae > Tolumonas. Next base: position 3,294 of record QKFI01000223.1, on the reverse strand, counting down.
TCTCGAATATTGAAGAATACTTGACGTAAGAATGGTTATTTTTGTCTTCTAAAGTCAACTTTATGCATTTCAAGGTTAAGTTTGTGATCGTTTTTGGGATGAATAAGTCTCTTTTATTCCGTTGACACAAATATGAGCATTTCGCACCAACTTGTACCATCAATGCACCACTATTTTTATAAGTTATTGTTATTTTTGTTTTTAATAGTTGGTGCGATTTTTGCTTTATTGATGGTGGTATTTAGTTCATGTGTTGAAAGAGGCAATAATGAATATATCTGCACGTCAATCTGCGCTGACTGGCATGATCTCAGACGCATATGACAGTAATCGAGGTGTATTAGCCGCAGCTGCGACAGGGCTGAGTGATTTTATCAGCTCGAATGGTGGCGATGTTGATCGCATCTTCGGTGTGAGTGGGATTAATCCTGAATTATTGGCCAATCCGACATTGAGCCTTGATTTAGTAAATTATTGCCGAGTGATGGAAGAGGCTGCTCGGTATTCCGGGGTTGATAATTTTGGTCTTTACTACGGAAAACAGTTTCAACCGCAAGCACTTGGATTAATTGGTTATATCGGACTCAGCTCGCCGACATTAACCGAAGCACTTCTTAATATGGCAGCAGATTTCCAATGGCACCAGCGTCATACACTGACACAAATGGTTGATATTGGCGATTGCTGGCGCCTGGATTATCAGGTACGTCATGGCGCGATATTATGCCGCCGACAAGATGCTGAATTAACGCTGGGCATGTTTTTAAACGTCATTCGTTATGCGTTGGGAAAACATTGGGCCCCTCGAGCTGTTCATTTTGAACATCCGCGTCCAGAGCAATGGCATGAACACAGTAAAGTATTTGATGCCCCTGTTTGGTTTGATCAACCTTATAACTCACTGATTATTCCAAAGGCCGATCTGGTTTCTTGTGTGATGCCGGAAAGCGATACCGCATTATTGATGGTGCTGAGACAAACAATTCGACAATTAAACCGTACGACAGAACATCAAGATTTTATCGATCAAACGCGTACGCAGATCCGCTTGCAAATGATGCATGGCGAGCCAAGTTTAGAAGACGTGGCAAATAAAATGGGTCTATCAACTTGGTCTTTACAGCGTAATTTACGGACTGAAGGTATCAGTTTTTCTGCATTGGTAGACAAACTGCGAGAAATGGCAACCAGCTACATGCAGCAAAATCAGCTATCAATTTCTGAGATGGCATTACTACTGGGGTATTCTGAGGTGAGTGCATTTTCTCGTGCATTCCGCCGCTGGTTTAATATCAGCCCTCGTCAATGGCGAAAAATACCAATCTAGTCCATATCACTCAATCGGTATCTAAGAAAATGCACGCATAGTCTGAAGCGTGCATTTTCATCTTTAAATCTCCTCGAATTCATCAATTCCCTCTGCTTTCAACTCGGAATCGTTATACATACGATTCAGCTGTGCATTATTTTCATAATGATTACATATAGTTGTCATTTATGCGTGTGGTGAATCAACAAATAACCTTGCAATACTGTATATAAATACAGTATATTTTCTTTGTCGCTAAAAATGCTTATTTAAACAGCACATTTATCAACAAACATCGGTTAGCAGGAGCGCATCATGAGTGTTTTTGTGAATGGTTTTTATGTAGGAAACGAAGTTTTCCCGGGCGTATTTGCTGAAGAACGCGTTGGTGAGCAATGGATGATTCGTAAAGAGGATGACAAGGGGTGGCCATGTCGGGTTGGAGAAGTAAAGAAAGAGCCGCTGGGTGTCGAGTATCTGGCATGTGACTGCCGCGGTGATGTAAAAGGGCGCGCAACGACAATGCGCACCGCAGTTCGTTATTTACTGAATTAAGCCGATTACGTGATGTTATCTCTGAGCTAAGAAGAGTAGATGGTGGTTTATTTACTCTTCTGCATCAGATGCTAAATACCAGTATCCTTTATTACACCAATCACAAATCCATTGTGTAAGAGAAATAGAGTCTAGATAGGGGCTCAAATGCTCCAACGTCAATTCAGTCTGATTACACATTAATTTTGCAAGTTCCCGGCCGCCATCAGGAATAGCAATCTTTTCACCATTCACAAAACATACGTCCGGTTGCGCATCAAAATAAAGACAACGCAAACCACCTAAACGGTAAAGTTCGTCTTCAGCTTCCAACGCAGGGATCAGTTCTTCTGAGATCAGCTCCCATTCATTCTCGATAATGTTCAGCTCATGTTTTGCAGAACTTAACTGTGTCCCCAGCCATGCAGTAAAGAACTGCTCGTCATTCATGAGAGATTGCATTAAATCTCGCAGATCATTGACGTCTTTTTGTGAGACTAAACCCGGTTCACTGGTTAATGTCCGATTGGCATCTGTATAGCGGGTTTGCCCTGCATCTTCCTGTAGTACGTAATCAGCAAAAGACGAAAATAGGTCCTGCTGATTCTGAGCGCGGTAGCCAATGGAATAGCTCATCGCTTCCGTTACAGCATAACCATCATGGGGGAACCCTGGTGGAATATAGAGGATATCACCGGCTTCCAGCACTTCATCAATGATTGGTTCAAAAGGATCTACATGCAGCAATCCGGGTGTTTTTACGAACTGTGTTTGACCCAAATTATCGCCGACTCGCCAGCGACGACTTCCATGACCCTGAATGATAAATACATCGTATTGGTCAACATGAGGTCCAACACCGCCGCCCGGAACCGAATAAGAAATCATCACATCGTCAATCCGCCAGTTTGGCAGACCACGAAATGGTTTGATCAAATCCGCGACCGGTTTGATCCAATGATCGGTTGCCTGAACAAGCAGGGCCCAGTTTTCTTCACCTAAATGACTGTAATCATCAAATGGACCATGTTCGGCTTTCCATTTGCCATTCACTAAAGAAACTAGACGGCTTTCTGCTTTTTCTTCTGTTGCCAAACCGGCAAGTTCATCTGGAGTGATAGGATCAATAAAGGGTGCATAAGCACCCCTTAGCACGGTTGGTTTTTTTTGCCAGAATTCTTGCATGAACTCGGCTAAATCAATCGTCAATTTATTCACAAATTACCTTATTTGCCTCGCGCCTGTTTGACGCTTTGTTCCAGCATTTCATAAGTCTGCGGTGCACCACGTAACAGTTCATCGCCGATAATAAATGCTGGTGTACCAGTAACATTCAACATTTGTGCGATTGCACGGTTAGCTGCAATTTTCTTATCAAACTCTGGGTCTTTCGCTTTATCTTGGATCTTTGCCCAATCAAAGCCTAATGATTTTGCAATCTTTTCGATGTC